>CAYMJY010000048.1:0-9245 GCA_964391355.1 uncultured Dehalococcoidia bacterium
AGCGGGGTCTTCATAAGGCCTAGGTCACAGGTTCGAATCCTGTCGTTGCCACCATCATTATTGATGTTTTGAAAAACCTTCAATTTCAATATCAGATATAAAAAGTAACTTTTCAAAAGGATCGTCATTATCCTATGAAAAAGACGATGCCGGGTTTACCAGTTAATGTGAAAACTAGAACTGCCATGGAATGGCTGTGGCTTGCTGCTATCATTTTAGTTCCGCTAATGATCATCCCTCCTAATACGCTTGTGACTGGATTTATTCAAATACCGAAGGTCTTTGTTTTTAGATCTATCGTTTTAATTCTCCTTGCCCTTGCAATATGGGATTGGGCATTACTTAAAAATAAAAACTGGTACATGTGGCCTAGGTTCCCTATAAACAAGGGACTCTTCGCATCGCCTCACAAGATTATTATCACAGGGGCAATTTCCCTGTTTATTGCTTACGTCATTAGCACTATCGCATCTCCAATTCCAAAAGTCAGTGCGTGGGGAGTGGACTCAGGATGGGATACATTTGCTTTGTATCAGACTTCTTGCTATATCGTTTTGTTTTTGGTAGTGGCTGCACATTTAAGAAGCCGAGAACAAATAACACGCCTCTTATATGCTATTTGCGGAGTAGCAACTGCTGTTTCTGTCTATGGTATTGGTGAACATTTCGGGTATAACCCCTTCGACTATGATCCGAACACTCAAGTCATTGTCGACTATACCCGCGTTAGGATTACATTTGGAAACCCGATTTTTGCTGGCGCCTTCTTAGTGATGTGCATTCCTTTGACTTTGGGTATTTGTTTACAGTCATATATTTCGAAAAAATTCAATCTCTGGTTTTATATAACAGCTTTCAGCCTTACCGCCCAAATTGCAGCATTGCTTTTTACATTGAGTAGAGGACCTTGGGTTGGATTGGCACTGGGTCTACTATTGTTCTTAGCCCTAACTTTGCGATATTTGCCTAAGAAGTATTTTATCCACGCCTCTATATTTATAGCTATAGCTGTTCTGTTGGCTTTTGTTAGCTCATTACTTCCAGCCAGAGGAGTTCATGCTGACAACGCATCTGTGGCAGGACGTGTATCAGGAATTGTTGAGGAAACTGTTAGTGGTGGTTTGAGCAGCAGATTTGTAATTTGGAAAACTTCATTAAAAACCTTCGCAACAAGTCCATGGGTTGATACAAAACAATTCCCAGAATTACCTGACCTTGCGGTTAGGCCTTTGAGACCATTGATTGGATATGGACCGGCTGTATTTGCATATGCATATTCTCTAATAGGTGAAACCAAGGCTACTAGCAGCCTTGTTGCACACGGTCATAACCTATGGTTGCACACAGCTGTTGAAATTGGACTATTCGGATTGATTGCTTACGCTTTGATACTATTGGGCACCATAAATGCTCTTAGGATCTTATTAAAGAATCCCGAAACAGCACCGTTGCCTATATTGATTTTGATAGCGATTTCGGCTGGGTTGATGTCTAGATTTTCTGAGCAATTGACAGGGAAAGGCCAAATCTCTGACTTTTTGTTGATGTGGATTTTATTAGCTTTAGTTGTAGCTATGTCAAAGATGCTGTACTTGAAAGAATCTGGGCAACAACAAGAAGCAGCTAATGTCAGAAATGCAGTTGTTTCAAAAAGGATGGCAGTAAATTTAAATCACCCTACTAAATTCGTGTTCGCAGTAGCTTCGTCTCTGGTAATTCTAGTTTTTTGGTGGCAAACAACACTTTCTCCTGTCATGGGTTTCCATTACGACATTAAAGCACGACAAGCATTTGATGCAGGCCAAATTGACCAAGGATTCTCGCAAAATGACCGTGCGTTGGGCTGGCAGCCAGAAGTACCTTTAATTAGAACAATTAAAGCTATTCAGCTAGGGTATGCAGCACAAGGCAAAGCTAATGTTCAAAATCGGGCAACACTATTGAAGGCTGCAGGAACTGAAATGGAAGTAGCTTTAGAGTACGACTCGCTAAATAGAAGCTCGTGGTCGCGCTATGCTGAGTATTCGCGCGAAATAATTAGATCAGAAAATAACCAGGCATCTGTTTTGAGAGCTCTGCATATTGCGAATATTTTAGTTGAACTAATGCCAGGCCAGTGGCAAGCATTGGGCTCGTTGGGTTGGACACAAGTTTTGGCTAGCCAACCTCAGCTGGCAATAAAGACTCTTGAAGAAGCCGAGATCGTTGCTTACAGAGAAAAACACAACCCCAGTTCTATACATTTCATGAAAGCTATCGCCTATAGAGATTTAGGTATGCTGGATCAAGCAGTTGCAGAGATGCAAAAGACTGACAATATTCCTGAGTCTGAAAAAAGCAATAGGGAATTCGCAATTCGTGTTCTGGGGAATGTGCTTTCGCCAGGCCGTAGCAATTCTCCAGATAATTAAGAATTAGACGCTAGGGCATACAGGAATCGGTATAATGATCAACAGTTCACGTTACTAATGGCCCTTTATTTTAGGAGTTTTTATGAAACTGGCAGTCGTGGGTGGTTGTGGTTATGTTGGGCTTATAACCAGCGTTGGCTTTGCACAGATGGGGCATCAAGTACATGCAGTTGACGTAGATGAAACCAAAGTGAAGAGCCTTGCTCAAGGAATAAACCCAGTACATGAGGAAGGCCTTACTGAAGCGCTGCTAGAAACCTTAAGTAAGGGGAATTTACGCTTTACAACTGATATAGAAAGTGCTGCAAAAGATGCAGATGTAGTTTTTGTTGCCGTGGGCAGCCCGTCGTTATTCGACGGCGGAACTGATATGTCACAAGTTAAAACGGCAGCTCGCCTGCTTGCACAGGTGCTAGATCAATACACTGTGATAGCCATCAAGTCTACTGTGCCAGCTGGAACTATAGAAATGGTCAACAAGATCATTGATGAATTTAGTTCAAAAGGTTCACATGCTGACATTGTTGCCAACCCTGAGTTCTTAAGAGAAGGACAGGGACTTTGGGATTTTCGATATCCCAATCGAATTGTAATAGGCACTGATTCCGACAAAGCAAGAGAAGTTATGCGTAACTTATATGCAGATTTCATATCTGAAAAACCGAAGCACAAGGATTTTCCTGACATCGCTCATGAGGTTCCGTACATAGAAACCACGATTCCTGCGGCACAAATGATTAAGTATGCATCTAACGCCTTCTTGGCTACTAGAATTTCTTTCATAAACGAAATAGCGGGGATTTGTGAAATTGTAGGCGCAGACGTCAAAGATGTGGTCGAAGGCCTTGGTTACGATAAAAGAATTGGCTGGGATTACTTCCAGCCAGGCATTGGTTTTGGTGGACCATGTCTGGAAAAAGATATCAGAGGTTTGATTCATTTTTCTGCACAGAGGGGATATCAGCCGAGCTTTATGAGAGCGGTCATAGATAGGAATGATTTTCAAGTTCAGCAAATGGTGGCTCGGGCTGCCCAATCGTTAGGAGGGTCGATAGCAGGAAATTCAATTGCCATCTTCGGATTGGCATTCAAGTCTGGAACCAATGATGTTAGGACATCATTATCTATTAGGATTATCCAACAGCTTTTAGATCTAGGAGCAAATATATCGGCTCATGATCCTATTGCTATTGAAGATGCACGACAAATAATGCCTCATCTTAGATACTGCGACACTGAAATAGAGGCTGTTTCTGGTGCGGACTTACTTATGGTTTTAACCGACTGGCCACAGTATGTTGACTTAGATTGGAGTGCTTTGGGTAATGCGATGAGACAAAAGTGTATAGTGGATGGTCGCAACCTTCTTGACCCAGGTTTTGTGGAACATCTAGGGTTCCGTTATTCTGGTGTGGGGCATCCGGTAATTTCAGAGGATAGGGGAAGTTTATGAGTCTTCCAAAAGTACTCCAAATCGGTTTAGGTGGTTTCGGCAGAAACCATCTTCGAGCTTGGCATCAGATGGGAATGGGTGGTCAACTATACTTGGCTGACTTAAATCCTGCTCTCCACAACGATGCAAAGAATTTTAATTTCCCCGAAGAACGACTTACTGTTGATATTCAGGACTTTATCGATCAAGTGGACGTAGTAGATATAGTGACACCTTCACACAACCATTTTGAGTTGTGTGAATTGGCAATATCAAAAGGCAAGGATGTATTTGTTGAAAAACCGATGACAATGACGTCCGAGGAAGCAGTTGCACTTACGCGCATTTTACAGGAATCAGGCAGGATTCTTCAGGTAGGATATTATTATAGGTTTCACCCTGGAGCGACAAAGCTTAAAGCACTTATCAGTAATGGAGACTTGGGAGAAATCCGTTATCTTTCTGGTAATTTCATGGGATTTAAGAGAGCTAGAACGGACGTCGGAGTCACTCATACAGATGGTATTCATTTCATCGATTTGTTTAACTGGTTATTGGGATCTCCCCCAGAGAAAATCTTTGCAATTACTAGAGATCATTTTTCAAGGGGTTTAGAGGATTTCTCAGTTGTCATGATGGAGTATGCCAATGGGACTGTTGCGAAGGTAGAGTCTGGTTACATTCAGCCAGGTAAGTGGAGAGATAAGGTTGTTCCAGATGCATTTACGTCGAAGGAAATTTTCGTTTGTGGTTCTGACGCAACTGTTGAACTCGATTTTGAGATAGACCAGATGAAAGTTCATGGAGTTCACCAGGAATTTGTCGATAATACTTGGAAACCAATATTTGGTGACAGTGAAGTCCCGCTGAATAAAACAGCAGACCCTATTCAAATGATTTCTTCTGAGCTGAAACATTTTCTGAATTGTGTTCAAGATCGAAAAAGAACAAGTGCAGATTCACTAGGCAGCGGAGTGATCCTCGCAAAGATTATTGAGGCTATTTACACCTCTGCTAAGGATGGCCGGACGGTAGAAATGAAATGGACTGATGAAGAAAAATCGGCTTTAGCCAAAACGCCAGTAACGGAATAATTAACATGACTAGTAAAGATGTAACAGAAGCAGATATCCAATCAAATATTCCTTTAGCAGGCAGAAAACCTGATCAAATAAGTTCTACGGTTAAAGTTGGCAATGTTGAATTTTCTAACGATCGATTTGTAGTTATCGCAGGGCCTTGTACTATTGAAGGGCGGGAAATGATGCTTGACACTGGAGCTGCCGTAAAAGCATCAGGAGCATCAATGATCAGAGGTGGTGCTTTCAAACCTCTTACGTTTCCTTACCGAAACGAAAAGATGTTTCAATTGGAAGAAGAAGGGTTGAAGTATCTCGCAGAAGCCAAACAGAAAACCGGACTTCCGGTGGTTACAGAGATTTTGGACATACGGGATATCGAACTAGTTTCACAATATACGGACATGATGCAAGTCGGTGCTAGGAATATGCAAAACTTCCCGTTGTTAGAGGAATTAGGTAAATGTGGCATTCCAGTTTTGCTGAAACGCCATTTTGGCTGCGGATTGAGAGATTGGCTTGGTGCTGCTGAATATATTCTTTACCATGGTAACCCTAACGTAGTTTTGTGTGAGAGAGGAATAACAGTTCCTCATACCCACCAACTCACATCAAGATTTATTGTGGACTTGGAAGCTGTACTTGCTGCAAAAGAATGGAGCCACCTGCCAGTGATTGTCGACCCTAGTCATGCTACTTTTAATCGTGCTTATGTCACACCTGTAGCAAGGGCAGCAATGGCGATTGGCGCGGATGGGATCATCTTAGACGTGCATCCTGTTCCAGAACAGGCCGCTGTGGACCCATTGCAATCGTTGGGATTTGATGATTTTGATAAATTGATGAAACAATTAACAAGCATTGCTTCGGTAATGGAAATAGATATGTAATGTCTACAAAAGAATCTCGGAATACCAAACTTATACAACAATGCATCAACAATCAGCTTGAGTTAGGGCTAGATGAGCGTGACTTCATTTGTGGAATTATTGGAGACCAGCCATCTAAATATGCCAAAAGCCCTACCATATGGAGTTCCGCTTTCACAGAATTGGGCATTAATGCAAAGTATCTCCCTTTTGATGTTAACTCTGAAAACTTGAAGTCTTTAGTTAACGCACTCAGAGAGACGTCTAGTTATATCGGGGGTAATGTTACCGTCCCGTATAAAGTTTCAGTAATGGAGCATCTGGATGAGTTAGACCCCTTAGCATCTAGCATAGGTGCTGTTAATACCATAGTAAAAAATCATGAAGGCAAATTGATCGGATACAATACTGATGCTGAGGGAGCTTTGGCCTCTATGGTGCAAAAGTTACCTTGGAATCCTGAGCCTTTTCTAGACAGCATTGAAGGATTTAATGTGCTGATCCTGGGAGCAGGTGGTGCTGCTAGAGCTACTGCTTTCATTTTAGCTTCCCAAAAAAAATTAGGGCGACTCTGGATTTCCAATCGATCAACAAAAAAGGGCAAAGATTTAGTATCGGCAATTTCAGAAATCCACTCAGAGTGTGATTTTATAGAAACCAATCAAGTAAATGAAATTGTCGGTGAAGTAGACCTGATTATTAACGCTTCTGTAATTGGCCAATCAGGCATTAGGAAAATTGGTGACGGCATTCTTACATGCTTGGAACCATACAATCCACTTGCAGAAGTACGAGAAGTAGGAATCGAAATCCAAGGGGATGTTGTAGAAGGCGATTTCTATGAGAAATGGTTTGTTTCTGCTCGTCTAGGCATTTCAGATAACCACTCTGCTGCATTCGAAATTATTAACAAAAACGGGGCTCGTGCTGCATATTTTGATTTAATTTATAGCCCAGTAGAAACTGCGTTTTTGAGGCAGGCCAGGTTCACTGGACATAAAGTGCTTAACGGCAAAGGTATGAACATTATTCAGGCTGTTGAAGCTTTCGTCCCTAAAGTTCTATCGTCCTATTTTAACCGAGAAAAATATGACCCCAAAATCGTTTATGGCAAAGTATTCGATGCAATGCTCAAAGTATGGTGAGCGCTGATGAAAAATAAATGGCAAAAGCCCTATTTGATTGGTGCACTTGAGAATAACCATGGTGGGGATTTTGATTTAACGAAAGATTTAATATCCTTAGCTGGGAACGCTGGGCTTGATGGAATTTCATTACGCAGGTGGTCTACAGATGTGGCATTCACTCAAGAATATTTAAATAAACCCTACTTTGCGAGTACTCGCTTAGATTTGTTTCGTGCAAATGAGATTGAGATAAATAATCTGGTCGACTTACGATCGCTATGTTCAAATTTAAATATTTCTTTTATTGGTTGCCCATACGATCTCACTTCATTGGATGAAATATGTGACTTGAATGCAGACTATATTCAAATAGACGCTGGCCTGTTATCACATACTGAATTGCTTAATAGCGCAGCTAAAACCGGGAAGCATATCTTTCTAGTAGCAGCGAGATGCACAGATTATGAAATTGAGAATGCTCTCAATCACCTTGACCCTCTACATTTAACTCTGATGCATTCCGTGCATTCAGAGACAATGAACATATCGCAAAGTGCGATAGGGATCATTCCGCACTTGTCTGAACGTTTCGATTTACCATTAGGTTATTATGGAACTGATCCGGGGATTGAATCCTCAGTTGCTGCTTACACTTTAGGAGCAACTTGCATCGAAAAGCCCTTTACTACTGATCATCGTCTACTGGGACCAGGACATGCTAAAAGCTTGGATAGAGATGAGTTGCGTGCCCTGCGGATTTACCTCGACAATATTTATGAGTCATTGAGCTTTAGCGGCCCTCGCGTTCCTTTAAGCTTTGAGGTTGACGTTTCTGAATCGGGAAGAGCTGCATTAGTTCCTGTACGCGACCTTAATGCGGGTGAAGTACTTGAACATCAGATGCTTACTATTAAGTTGACTGACAAAGGTATTAGCCCTGCTCAAATAAATTCTATCATTGGCAGAACCCTTGCCTATGACACTCTTGCTGACGAGCCTTTAACTTTTGGCATGTTGGGAGATTAATATTGATTTCGGTTGTTATTAGAACCAAAAATGAAGAGCGCTGGATAGGTCGGTGTTTGTCTGCAGTTTTTGCACAAAGTTACAAAAATATAGATGTGGTAATCGTAGATAATGAATCCACTGATCGAACCTTGGAGATAGTTTCAGGATTTGATTGTACTCTCGTATCAATCTCTGACAAAGATTTCACCTTTGGACGCTCATTAAATTGGGGAATTCATGCAGCAAAGTCAGATTTTGTGGCCATTACTTCCGGTCACTGCATCCCTGCTGACGATCAATGGTTGGTTGGGTTGCTATCTGCATTTGCAGATGACCAGATAGTTGGTACATATGGGCGACAAGAACCGCTCCCAGACACGAGTTCATATGATAAGCGTGACCTATGGACCACATTTGGCACAGAACCCAAAGTCCAATCACAAGATTTTTTCTTTCATAACGCGAACTCAATGATTAAAAAGAAAATTTGGACCCAAATTCCATTCGATGAAGAGATTTCTGGAGTCGAAGATCGTGATTGGGCGCGTAAAGTGCAAGCAAAGGGCTATAAAGTTGCATACGAACCTTCTGCAAGTGTGTTTCACTGGCATGGCATTCATCATGGACGAAATGAAGAACGATCAGCACGAGTAGCTAAAGTGATCGAATGGATTGGAAACAGGAGTGCATAAATGCCTGGTGAAAACAACGTTATTGCAGTAATACCTGCTCGGGGCGGCTCAAAAGGCATTCCGAGGAAAAACATCCAGCTAGTTGGAGGCAAACCATTAATTGCATGGTCAATCGAGGCTGCTAATCAATGTCCTTTAATCGATAGAACTATACTTTCTACTGATGACGAGGAAATAGCTAATATTGGGGCAAAACTGGGCGCAGAAGTACCTTTCCTGAGGCCCAAAGAATTTGCGATAGATCATGCAACCACTGAATCTGCTTTGAAACACACTGTTGATTGGCTGGAAGATAACGAGGGCTACAAAACCGACATTTTGGTGTTCTTGCAACCCACGGACATTTTTAGAAGGCAGCGTTGGCTTTCAGAGTGTGTGAGTTCACTTATTGATAATAAGGAACTTGAATCTTGCTTTGTGGCATATGCGACGTATAAGAACTTCTGGCATGTTGATGCAGGAAAATACTCTCATCTTAGTTGGAGAGGATATGGACCACGTCAATCAAAGTCTGTGATCCTTAGAGAGGATACAGGATTAGCATGTGCTACCAGAGGATCAGTGATAAAAGCCGGAAACAGGATCGGCACAAAAGTCAAAATAATTGAAGAGGATGATTACATTCCT
>CAYMJY010000049.1:0-8651 GCA_964391355.1 uncultured Dehalococcoidia bacterium
ATATTCCAGATGATTTTAAGGTGCTCATTTTGACAGAAATACGCCTAAGGTCCATTGTGGCTCAGAGTGAAGCACAATCATCAAAAGCGAATGCTATCGCAAATCCCTCAAAACTCTCTGCCAGCCAAGCTCAGTATTTTGTGAACGAGTGGATTAGGACTAATAAATATGGAGAACCAGAAACCGGACTCGCAAGGGCAAGGTTTAGAGATGATGTCAGACGTTATCACCAACTCATGTTTAGCATGCCTCTTTGCAGGGCAAGCTCAATAAGTACTATCAGTTGGAACGGTGAAGTTTGGGAATTTGGTGAAAAATTTAGAATTGGATCGGGAACGTTCAACGAAACTACGAAGGAAGTCAGCGTTAAATTCCACCACGCATGCGTCAAGAAAAGTTAACGAGCTAATGTTTCCTGCTGGGCTGTAATTCTCTCTGCGTTAACCTCTTCAAACCATGTTTCAAGCTCTCGCAACATAACTCTAGTACGCTCTGGGTATTCGCTGGCAAGGTTAGTGTTCTCGCCATAATCAGAAGCTATGTTGTATAACTCCGGCTCTGGTGGATCATCTCGAATAACTTCGGGATCAGGATCTTGCATTAATGATGTATAGCGCTCTGGGTTGTACTTTGCGTCATGGTCAGCAGCTACATACCTATTGGCATATTCCTCATCTAACGGCGTTGCAAAGCGGAAAGCCAATCTTGGGCGAACCAATTTCCAGTCACCATCTCTCATCGATGCATTAGTGGTTACAGATGGAGGCATCTCGCTCCACTGCCAGAAACGATGAGGCTCAACCCATGGTGCCTCACCTCTCAATGCAGGCAAAATATTAATCCCATCTATTGGTGGGCCATCAAGTTTTGAAATATTAGCTGCTCCCAAAAGAGTCGGAAGCCAGTCAACAAAATGAACGAAATCGTTCAACTCTCGAGCACCTTCAGGGAGTCCATCAGGCCATCTCATAATCATAGGAAGGCGGATCCCACCCTCATATACGGATGTCTTAGCTCCTCGAAAGCCACAGTTGAAACGAATGAAGTCTGAAGCATCCATCCCTTCAGGAACAACGTCGGGTCGTAGCTTAAAATCAGGACCATTATCACTTGTGAACATAATTATCGTGTTATCACTAAGACTCAAATCATCGAGCGCTTGAACAATCCTACCAACCCCTGTGTCCATCGACTCAATCATGGCATAAGTGATCGCAATTCCTCTGCTTAAACCCATAGCCATATAGGCATCTATCAAATATTCAGGTGCCTGCATTGGAGCATGTGGGGCATTGAAAGTAACAGTTAAAAAGAAGGGGCCATTAGCATGTCGTTTCATGAAAAAGATCGCTTCTTCTGTAAGCACGTCTGTTAGGTATCTACCATCCCCTGGTCGTATGGATCCATTTACATCTAGATTCCAATTGTAATAATCAGCCCATCCACCTCGAAATCCTACAAATTCTGAAAAGCCTCGAGCATTGGGATGGTACTTAGGGTCAATAGCACCATTGTGCCATTTTCCTACCATTCCAGTGGAGTAACCAGCAGCCTGAAAATTATCAGCTATGGTCACTTCTCGAAGGGAAAATCGGTCCAAGCCCCGCAGTTCAGCGAAAGTTACAGCTCCGGTACGTTGAGGATAGCGGCCAGTAAGAAAAGACGCTCTCGATGGTGAGCAAATTGGTGAGCCTGCATAATGTTGGCTTAAGCAAGTACCCTCGCTAATAAGTTGATCTAAGTTCGGAGTTCGCACGAACCCATTGTTAAAGGCGCCGAAATCCCCATAGCCCATATCATCTGCCATCATTAGAACTATATTGGGTCGCTTGCTCATGGAAGGATCCTAGCAAAGCTGGTCAAAAAGGGGAAATCTTGATAATTCCTTTAGGCACATTTAAAGTGACTATACTCAAGCTTGAAGTTTTGTATTTAGTGACGTATGGCTAAATGGAAAATATTTCGAATAGTATCAATCTTTCTAGCAATTTTCAGCGGACTATTGTTTTTTGCAAACTCATCCATCCTTAATGCTATCTTGATTGCTTTAGGGGTGTGGCTTTACTTGCACTCTTCTAGAAAACTCCATTCGCTTGACCCAACCTTTTCACCACCATCATTTACTGACTTTGCTACTAGTGTGCCAGCATTTGGCATGTATGGAAGCGTAGTCGGCATGCTCATTGGGCTCATGATCTCACTAAACTGGTTCGCCAATGAGCCTCATGCCGCAGCTTTAGGAATACTTTCCCTTCTCATCATCGTAATGTTTGTGGCCATTGGTGCAATTGCAGGGTTAGTTCTTGGGCTTATTGTTGGGATCTCGGTAAGGTCAAAGAAGAAAAGTACGAAGCTATAAACAAAGATTCTATCTAAAGTAAAGTAGGCCAAAAAGGAGCTGGAGTCTTCTTGTTTAAGAGTCGCTGCATCTTGGCAATTTCTACTTCATTGTTCGTACAAATAGACCACTCTAAATCTTTGTTTGTGTCCATCCACCTAAATCCATCAAACTTAGCTTCCTGGTATCCCCTTTGAGCTACTTTGATCGCTGTATCATTTTCTTTTGCTAGTAGGTATTTGAACAAATCCGAACTTCTAACTTCTCTAGAGTTATCTTTAAATATTGGCCTCTTCATACTTGATTGATATCAGAGCTTCAGGTTTTACACTATCGTTCTTTGTCATCGATATTTCATTTAAAGCTCCCTGTTCCAAAGCTCAACAAAAGCACCCTCAATAAGTGGCTTCAGTTCTTCATACCAACTCCCATAGATCTTCTGGTACTCTGGATTTTTCCCAGCGGTTACAAATATATTTTCCAAAGTAGTCAAACTTTCAGTGTCGAATTCCCACACTATTCGATCTGTAGAGCCGCTCAATAAATCTGTGTAAATCCGCGAGTCTGGCCCGCCATATTCCTCAAATGTTGGTATGAACTCTTTCATCTTCGCAATCGCTTCACCTGCCTGCCCTACTTTTGCCTGAAAAACTCTTCTCTGCGTAATCATGAATGCGCCTCCTAAATTTTAAATGCTTACATGCCGCGATCAGTAATCTCAAAACCTACTTCCCATGCTAGCTTTCAAAGAAGTTGAGGACTACACGATCAAACTCTTTTCTTTTTTCAACCTGAGCCCAATGTCCGCACTTTTGGAAAATGTACATCTGTGCATTTTGGAAGCGCTTCAACATTAAAAAGCCGGTCTCGATAGAGCCTCCTTTGTCCTCTTGTCCCCATATCAATAAAGTAGGAACCGTATTCTTTTCAAGCTCAAAGTAATAATCAGCTCGAGGTTGTTTGCTTCTTTTTTCATATTGTTCCAAGGCCTCAGCTGTAGTAGCAGCTTCAAACCGCTCCTGAATAACTTCGTCTGTAACTAAAGCCGCGTCGTAAATCAGACTCTTAGCAAGCGTTTCCATTTTTTCTTTTGTAGGTCCTTCCCCTCGGTAAAATTTACCTATATTCGCAAGAGCCTCTTGTGGGGTTGGTTGAAGGAATGTAACTGAGGAAGGTTGGCTTCCTATCATCACCATATGCTTAACTTTTGACGGTGATTGTAAGGCCAAACCTAATGCTGCCTGTCCACCCATAGAATTACCAATAATGTCAGCACTTTCTATAGAAAGCTCTTCCATAAACCCACTAAGGATATCTCCAATCCATGCTATAAATTCCTTGTCGATCGCATCGTCAGGAAACTCAGACCTGCCCCACCCTGGCATATCGAATAAAATGACTCGATTATTCAAGGCTAGGTCTTGAAGATTCCCTCGGAAATTACTCCAGCTTGTAGCTCCGGGTCCTCCACCGTGAATACAGATAATCGGCTCTCCCGTTCCGATTTCGTTGTAGTGAATCCGAATGCCCCTTACTAATATTTCCTTACTCGTACTCTTATCCGTCGCTTGATTAATTTCTTCAATAGTTGTCATTTAATTCCCTTTCAATAGTCTGATGATTTCATCCAATTGCAATTAAAAATACTCCGCTGGCTATAGCGACCGAACCGATCAATCGACCGATATTCATCCGCTCTTTTAATACTACGCTACCAAGAATTACGCTGAACACTATACCGATCTCTCGGGCTGGTGATACATAGCTAACATTGGACAACTGCATGGCACTGAGCACTGATCCGTATGCAACGAATACAAGAATTCCAGCAGCAATGATAGGCGTCTTATTAAATACTAGTTCTTTTTTAATAGAGCCGGCAGCATACTTCCAAAATATATATGGCAGGAGGCCTACGGCTGTACCAAGTGCAAGCATATACATGTATAACAAGGGGTTTACGTACTGAACACCAACTTTATCCCAAACTGAGTAAGCGGCTATGGTAGTTCCTGTTAATAGCGCATAACGAATCCCTCTATCCCTTAATATTTTTTTAAAATTTGTGCTTATCTCTGAAAGATGTCCCCACCAGTAGACAGTAAAAATACCGACTACTATCGCCACTATTCCCAGAATTGCTAATTGAGAAACTGCCTCATTAAGCAATGTTACGCCTAGAATTGGGATCAAGGCGGGACCCATGCCTCGTGCTATTGGGTAAACCAGTGAAAAATCAGCATTCATATAACTACGGCTGAGAAAAATAAAGTACAGAATATGTATTACCGAAGTTCCTAAGATGAACCACCAACCGTCGTCTTTGATGCCCCCGTTCAAAATCAGAATTAGTGCAAGGGGGGACAATAGGATGATTTGAGTGATTTGGATCCACCAAACAAATATTTCTTGATTGTGACTGCGCTTCAATAATAGGTTCCAGATGGCATGAGCAAAGCCAGAGAAAAGAACTAAAGCTAAAGCTATATCTGTCATTAAAATTCTCTTTTAAAAATTAGCATCTTGGGCCAGATGGCCGTACTTCAGGTTTAACTATATACTCTGCAATCAAGTTAAAGAGAGGTCGGTATGAATATTTGTGTTGTATCAAGCTTCGAAGGGGATGTAGAGGAATTCATGTCTCTGGTCTCAGAATTAGATGAAGAAATAAAATTATACACTTCAGATTTTGAGATTGGCGTGGTTAATTCTAACAAGGCAGGCACTAGTAAAGTCATTACTATGGTAAACGTCACAGATATGGAAGGCTTTGAGAGAATTATGTCCTCACCTAAAATGCTTGAGTGGGACAAAGCTCACAATAATACCGACATCATTTATTCAATTGAAAAAATCAATTAGCATAAATTTTAAGACAGGAGTTGCGGATGCTTACTGAAAAAGAATTACAATTTGTGAAAGATACACCGCTATATCGCTTTGCAACATCTACGCCTGATGGGAAGCCGCATGTAGTCCCAATGATTACTCGTATGGAAGGTGACAATATTGTCGTGGGGGGCATGCATTTCGATGTGTCTTACAAACGCCGGCTAATCGACAGAAACGCATGGGTAGCATGTGTTTGGGATACAAGTGAAGGTGACCCTGGAAGTATTAAAGGTGTTGAAGTTCGTGGCAAGTTAGTTTCAACCGGTAAAAAATGGGACGATAGCGAGTATTTTATCTTAACTCCTACTAAAGTATTTAGTTGGGGCATAGAAGAATCACCAGCTGATTCATTCCGAAATAAGATGAATTTTGACATTGAAGAGCGCGAGCATGAACCTACGAAGCGCTAATGCTTAAATAATTTGGAGTAAAGTAATGGGGAAACGTAAACCAATTCATGTGCCAGGGCTCTCACATGGAGACGCACCAATACCTACTGCAATAATGTTCGGAAACCACCTTTACTCGTCAGCAGTGTTTGGTACGGATCGTGAGACAGGAAAACTCGCCGATCCTGAATTTCAGACAACACATGCTTTTAGTAATATGAAATGTATCGTCGAAACAGCAGGTGGCTCTGTTGAAGACATAGCTGCAGTGAGAGTTTTCCTAACTGATTATTCATTACGTTCTCAAATTAATGCAGAATGGTTGAAGATGTTCCCAGACCCTGAGGATCGACCAACACGGCACGCGATTCAAATGCCAATGTTCGGTGGAATGATAGTCCAGTTAGAGTTCGATGCCGAGATTGAAAACCCCTCGTTATGAGAGGGAGTAATGAAACCCTTACTATTTATTAATTAATATTGCGATATATCTGCGGGGTTATTTTTCATAGCGATTGCCAGTTACACAATAGGCTTGACTACGGAATGATTCGATTCTCGGTAACGCCAATGTGCCCTATTAAAAGATCGACTACCGGTTAGGAGTCGGTCTTTTCGTCTTCTGCCTCTGCTTGCTCATCCAACTTGTAGTACGTATTCATGATACGAATATCTTCATCTGACAAGTTCAGCAGTACATGGTCAGAGTAAGCTTTCTGAAAAGCTGCTTTTGTAGATTCTTTACTCATATAATTATTCTACCATCCCCTGCTATACCCCTGTGTCATTTCATAAACTTTTCTATAAAAGTTACAACTTCGTTCTGGCTTTGAACGGTAACATCAGAATCATATCTATATTCCTGGATACCAAAATGCGTATCCTTCTTGAATCCGTTTAGTTGTTTACAATCCCAGCAGTGAGTTGCACCTTCATATGTAATGAACTTGCTCTCAGGGAATTTCTTCTTAATACTATTAAACAGCTCAGTACTACATCCTTCTCCAACCTCAACATCGTCAGATGCAGACAACCATAGTACTGGACGTTTAACACTACTCTCTAGGTATTGTTGTGAAGTATACCCACAGCCACCATACAAACCTACGTGGGCTCTCGGTATTACCCAACCAGCTTTCTTGGCTTCGTCAATGTAATAACCATCAACGGCACTCGCGCCTATTTGAGCTCCAAGGCTAGTTCCAATTGTAAAAATCTTATCCTTGTTAATACCTGGAACATTAGCAAGGACATGCACACCTCTGTAAACGTCACGTACTAAGCGATTATGTGAAAGGTGTTTGTCTTTACCGCAGTTCCAAGGATCACTTGCATTTCTGCCTTCGTTGTAGTCAGTGACAGCAACGGTAAAACCTTGTTTAACAAAAAAGTCGACCCAGTTTGTTTTAATATCTAGTGAATTAAAATCTTGGACACCTGAGCAACTAGGAAGGAATGATATTGCCCCACCGTTGCCATTCTCAGGTCTAAAAACCCTGTTGCTAATGCCATAAGACTCTGCAAATTTATACCCTAGATCTGCATGTTCCCCGTCATATTTGCCACCAGCTAGTTCAATCTTAGGGGTCGGTGTTGGCGCAGCTGTTGGAATTGCTGTTGGCATAGACGTAGGAGTAGGAACAGGAGTTGCTGTTGGCATAGACGTAGGAGTAGGAACAGGAGTTGCTGTTGGCACAAGTACTGAAGTTGCTGTAGGTGTAAGGGCAACTGCTGCGGTTTGTGCCTCGCCGGAATCAGATCCGCCTGAGCATGAAATGATCGTGAATAGGATTAAACCTAAAGCAATTTGCCTGATCATGATTTGGATATTACCAATAGAGCGGAAAGTATTCATAATCTCAACATACTTGGACAATATCAAACGTTTTAGTCATTCACCAGTGATGGTTCCAATTCCGTATTGTTGTGATATACGTGAGGAACAACTACTGAGGTGATCTGTGAATAGCGATCTGATGGCAACTCTAGCTGACGGTACAATTTTGCTCACTGATGGAGCGATGGGGACCGAGCTCGAACGACGCGGGGTTCCCATGGATAGTCAATCTTGGAGTGCATTAGCAATAGAGTCAGATCCAGAGATTATCGGATTGATCCATGATGACTATGTTAGCGCAGGCGCTGACATCCACCTAACTCACACATTCCCACTTGCCCGCCACACGCTCGATGTGATTGGACGCGGAGACGATGCCCCTTCGCTCAATCGTCTTGCTGTTGATCTTTGCCAACAATCCATCAATCGATTGCAGGATGGGCGTCGCCGATGGATAGCCGGTTCTGTTTCAAATTATCGTTCGTTTGGTAACCGCTCTCCTCTTCTGGATTATCCAGGGCTCCGAGCCAGCTTCGATGAGCAAATAGAAGTACTCGCGGCGGGTGGTGTGGATCTCATCGCTCTCGAAATGCTCAGCGATGTCGAAATTTCAAAGATTGCGATCTCGGCTGCGTTGGCAACTGACCTACCAGTAATGATCGGTATCACCTGTGACTGGGGGCCAGATGGACAAACAATTGTAACGCGAGGACATTCTATGAACCTCCAAACTGAGCCGACGGCGCTCGAAGACCTACTTCCAAGGCTATTAGAATCGCTCAATCCAAAAGAGGGACGCGTGATCCTTGCCATCATGCACTGTGAGCTTGATGTCAGCGGCCCAGCTCTCGATATTGCAGCACGCCAATGGTCTGGCCCACTAGCTGTCTATCCAAACAGCGGCGAGATCATCCCACCAAACTGGCAGTTTGACACAGTTTGTACGCCAGACAAGTATGCCGATGCCGCGTTGGAATGGATCAATCGTGGCGCAACAATTATAGGAGGGTGCTGCGGCATTGGCCCGCGTCACATCAGCGAGCTACGAGAAAAGCTCAAAGGCAACTAACCCGGCTTGTTACAACTAAGGCCTGTTCCTTTGACCAAGATTGGACTGGGTTTATAACAATGGGGTTACTAAAATGGGTGCGGTTTTGCAGTCCACTAGAAATCGTTAGTTAGCTGTAAATATTGG
>CAYMJY010000050.1:0-8614 GCA_964391355.1 uncultured Dehalococcoidia bacterium
ATCAGAAATAGTAGGGAATCTGATTGGGTTACCTGCTAATGCACCCTACGTTGTACTACTCGCATTAATGGCTATCATTTTCACCGTCTTAGCCTGGTATTTACTCAATACTGTTCTTTCATCCCCTTGGGGTAGAATACTTCGCTCCATTAGAGAAGATGAGACGGTGAGCCAACATCACGGCCATAATATCCTGACTCATAAAGCAGCCAGTTTAGCGCTAGGTGCTGCTATTGCAGCTCTTGCCGGCGCACTGTGGGCTTGGTTAAACACTAATATTTGGCCTGATTTTATGAATCCAGTACGCACCACGTTTTTGATATGGGCAGCTTATATTGTTGGAGGTCGTGGCAATAATCGAGGGATGATAATTGGCGCATTTATAATTGTGATCGTTGAATTTGTTTTTAACGTAATGGTAGTTTCACGAGGAAGCGCAAGCCTTCCTTTTCATGGCCTAACTTCGTTTCTTGACACTGTTTTTTCCTGGTTAATCATTAACGTTGGAGGATTGGTTTGGTCGGAACGATCAGTTAACGAAATATTCGCTCATGGCAACGTACTGCTATCACTACCACACCTCAAGTTAGCTCTCATCGGCGTGGTGATAATAGGTGCTTTGCTTATGTCTTCTAGAGGGTTAATACCAGAAGTCCCTAATAGGCCAAAACGTCCCGTTTTAGTTGAAGGAGACTTAGAAAATAATGATCTCTCCCATTCCAATGGCAAAGCACAAGATCAGTTGCAAACTTTTGATGATGAAGGTAAATAGCTATGGCTGAACCGGCATTGCGTATATCAGGTTTAACCAAAGATTTTGGTGGTCTTCGAGCTGTGGATGATATTTCATTTCAGGTCGAGGAAGGAGAGCTTGTGGGGCTAATTGGGCCAAATGGCTGTGGAAAAACAACTACTTTTAACTGCATATCAGGAATGCTTAAATCAACTTCGGGGAAAGTAGAAGTTCTTGGACAAGATGCCACTGGAATGAGACCTGATCAAATACAACGTTTAGGGCTTACAAGGACATTTCAGCATACTTGGCTATGGCGAGAAATGACGGTAGTAGAAAACCTACTTGTACCCCCACGTCACCAGTTTCAACCTAATGCCATATTAGCATTATTAAAACCGGGAACTCGAAAGGCTGAAACCAAACGAATCCAAGATGCATACGAAGTATTAGATTTATTAGAGGTTCCTCACATGGCACATAACCTCACAAGTGAGTTGTCTGGTGGCCAAAGTAAACTGGTAGACATTGGCAGAGCACTAATGAGCGATCCTCGTTTCTTATTACTCGATGAGCCCGTAGCTGGAGTCGCCGGCCCCCTAGCTGAACGAATTTTCAATAACCTTCGCAAGTTGACCTCAGAAAGAAATATCGGAATGTTAGTGATCGAACACAATATGGATTTCATCCTACGCCGAGATGTAGACAGAATCATTGTAATGAACGGTGGCAAGGTTCTGATGGAAGGAACACCTGATGAGATCAGGCAAAGTCGAGACGTTATTGAGGCATACCTAGGAAGTTCAGGGGAAATGCAAAATGACTAAGGTTTTGGAAGTCACAGGCCTTGAAGGTGGCTATGGCAATGTCCAAATATTAAACGGTATTGACCTACACGTTGATCAGGGAGAGTTTGTCACAATTATTGGACCAAACGGTTGCGGGAAATCTACTTTTTTGAAAGTGCTATTTGGTCTTACCACTCACCACAACGGTTCTGTTTTGCATAATGATACCGATGTATCTGGGTGGCGTACTGATAAATTAGTTAAAAGAGGTATTGCCTACGTACCTCAAGTTGACAATGTTTTTCCATCTTTATCAGTTCACGAAAACCTATTGATGGGTGGAATCGGCCTAAAATCAGACGGGATTGCGAAAGGAATTAACCGTGCTTCCAAGATGTTCCCTGATTTGGTAACGCGAATGAACGACCTAGCCGCCTCACTTTCAGGAGGAGAGCGTCAAATGTTGGCGATTTCCAGAGCACTTATATCAAACCCCAGTTTTCTCATGCTAGATGAACCTACTGCGGCTCTCTCTCCTCGATATCAGCAGGAGATTCTTGCTAATATTGATCAACTTAGAAATGATGGCATTTCAGTTCTCTTAGTGGAACAAAATGCCAGATTATCACTCGCAAGATCGGATCGTGGATATGTTTTCGCTGCTGGAAAAGTAGCATATTCAGGTAGTGCACAAGATATCCTCCATGACCCTAAAATCGGAGAGTATTTTCTGGGGATAAATAGTGACAGAGGGGAATAGCATGGAAGGTGATGTAAAAAAACCACGCCAAACACAAAAAGAAAATTTGGAAAGCATCAGGTTAGAATTAAACGAACTTCAATCAAAAGTCGATCGTTTATACGGTAAGTTGGATTCACATACTGAAAAACCTGATGGTCATTTATCGAAATCAATTATTTACTGGGCCTTTGGATCAGTAGTCGCTTTCGTTTTTGTACTCTGGCTTTTACCTTTGAGATAGTTGAGAGCAAGATTTTGAGTAGAAAGTGAACCTGGCAATATTACTTTCAATTTAAAATGACCAAAAGAATAGACCCTAACAAAAGGAATACTCCCGTCAGTTCAACTTTAGTCAATCGTTGGTGAAAAACGAGGACGGTAAACGCCAGAGCAAATAATAATTCCGATTGACCTACTGCACGAACCGGAGCTGCTCGCTGCAAAGCAAATGCTGAAAACCATGCTGCTGTAGATACTGCTCCGAAAAAACCAGCAGCAATACCAGGTTTCCACAATCTAAAAGTGGCCTTCAGTTCTGTACGGCGGGAAATATATAGGAACACGATCATTCCTAAAGCCTGACCCACTATAACGATGGCTGCCGTAATGCTAGCTCGGAAAACAAAATCAACGTCTGGAAATGTATTAATCGCTGTTCTAAATGAAACTACACTTACTGCAAGTGAAGTTGCTGAAAGCAAACCAAATATCGTCGATTTTGAATATAAACTGATGCGAAACTCAGACCAAGAGAACGTACTCGTCCTCATTGATAGGAGCAACATAGACGCTATACCTACCCCAATAGCAATGCCAAATTGCGTACTTATAATTGCTGAGAAAAACGCGGCTTCAATTATTGCAGCTAATAGGACTTCAAATTTTGAAAACGCGACGCCTACAAGGAAATTCTTAAAGCTAAACAATTTAATCAGAAAGACAGTAAAGAATATTTGTGAGAATCCACCAATAACAGACCACAATAAAAATTCCAAGCCTGGTTTCGGGAAATTCTGGCTTGAAAGTGATAGTACGACTAAAAACCAAATCCAGGCGAAAGGAACAGCATATATAAACCTAATCGCCGACGCTCCGTAATCGCCTAGAGGGCCCTTCATTTGCCGTTGAATTGCAGTCCTACTTGTTTGGGCTAATGCCGCCACCAGCGTAATCGGAATCCAGAGTTCCATTCACGCACCTCGTAGATGAAAACAGCTGGAACTATACCGGCTATCAGATAACGGATGACGCTGTCTAATCATTGGACACAGAAAGATCCTTTATTACATTAGTATTGGGAATTTTGAGCAAAGACTCTGGAGGAATAATTAATTTTGCGGATCTACTCCCTGCCCCCAATATTACGTAATCTAATCCCATAATTACCTCATCAATATAAATCGGTAGCGACTCAGGGAGGCCAAAGGGAGTAACGCCCCCAATCATCATTTGGGTTAAATTCAAAGTATCGTCAGCGTTTGCAAAAGAAAGTCTCGAAACTCCCATGAGTTCCCTTACTTTTCTATTCACATCCAGTTTCTCTGTGCCTCGCACTATGCATGCTGAATACTTTTTTTCGCCCCTCTTGGAGGCTACGATAATCGTATTTCCAGTATTGCTTATTTCGAACCCGTACTTTTCGCAGCATATCGCCGTATCCGCATACTCTGGGTCAACTTCAATCCATTGATAATCTACCTGTAAGCTATGCAAGGTGGATTTTACATATGCCTCAATTTCTTCTGTATTACGCAACGCACACCTATATTATCTAGAGAAGATTTTAGTCTGGATGTATTTTAAATCTAGGTTCTCATATAATACTTAATTCAGAAATATATTCATTTGGGGAATTATGCCTCCTGCTTTAGTTCTTAAAGATCTAACCAAGGTTTTCGGCAAGGTCCATGCTCTTGATGCATTGAATTTGACTCTAGAGATTGGTTCTATACATGGTTTTGTAGGGCCAAATGGCGCCGGCAAAACGACAATGCTGTCAATTGTGGCAGGGCTCAAGCGAAAAACGTCAGGGGACATTACCTTCGGTATTCCTTTTCACCAAATGATGTTAATGCCAGATACTCCAGATTTTTTCCCACTTTTAACTGCCCGAGAAGTTGTAGATCTGGCAAGATGGCCATTTCGAAAAGAAGTGGATCTGGATGCTGTTTCAAAAATATTAGAAGAGGTTGGTTTACTGGATTCAGCTGATAGACAAGTTGGGGGGTTTTCCAGAGGAATGAAACAACGCCTTGGTCTAGCTACTGCTTTAATCGGAAAACCACAACTTATCCTGCTTGACGAGCCATGTTCAGCATTGGATCCCATTGGCCGAAGAGAAGTTTTGAACACGATTTCTCAGTTGAGAGGGAAATCTACCGTCTTGTTTTCAACTCACATTCTAAGTGATGTAGAAGACGTTTGTGATTCAGTTACGGTAGTTAATGATGGAAAGGCATTGTACGGGGGTAGCGTCAGCGGTATCCCAAAATCCGAAGGACAATCATTTGAAGATGCAGTACTCGGGTTGCTCCTGTCAAAAGGTAACGTCGAATGAATTTGTGGAAAATGGAGCTCATTCATTTATTCCGTAGTTGGCGTGGTTGGACTTTAATAGGATTTTACCTATTAGCAAGCATATTGGCAGTTGTGATAGGCGTATTCATTGACCGTGCTTATGGGAATTTCTCCCACGCTAGGGCGCTTGAATTATACATGACGATCTCGATTGTCGGATTCTTAGTGTTCCTTGGAATTGTTGTCTCCTCATTAGCTTTCGATAGTAACAAGGATTCGTCGATATTCCTCAGAACCAGATTCACTATGAAGCAAATAATTCTCACGAAGCTACTAATTTACGTCCCGTTTTCTAGTATTCTATTTTATTCGGGATTTATCTTAACTTTAATCGCGAGCATGCTTCTTTTTGATACCTCTGATCCCCTTCAACTCGATTGGGTGTTGTGGGGTATTTTTTTGGAACTAGTATCTGTCTTTTTCTATGTGTCACTGATGTTGTTCACTTCATCAGTTTTTAGGGGCACTGTTGCTTCAGTATTGTTAACACTGGCAATGTTTATAGGAGTACCTCTCATTGGCACAACGTTAATAACTGTAGAGTTGCTAATGCGTGGGTTAATGGACACTCCTCCAGTAGAATGGGAAAACGTATCCTATGTAGGCAGAACACTTCTATGGTGGCCTGCAGCTTTAAGTGATGCTCAGGCATTTTTGACTGTCACAGAATCAGAAGTAAATTCCGGAATGATTTCATTTTTTGGACAGTCATTTGAACTGGACGCACACTTCAGGTCCAAACCACTCATCTCGACCTTGGTTTCTTCTCCAATACTTGCGCTACTTGCTTGGCGAAGATACACAAGAAGAGAGATTTAGTACCAATAAGCCAAAGAGGTTAATGAGTCGATGGGCAATAAAATCTACAGCGGCATTTGGCCAGTAGCCCCAACACCTTTTCATGACAATGGCACAATCGATGACCAAAGCATGAAAAACGTTCTCGACTGCATGGTTGACCAAAAAGTCGACGGTATTTGCATACTGGCTAATTTCTCCGAACAGTTCTTAATTTCTGACGATGAGCGTAACCATTTAACGAAACTTTGCTTAGATCATATTAATGGACGTGTACCAGTAATTGTGACAATAAGCCATTTTGCTACTTCCATAGCAATTAAACGTGCACAATTAGCACGTGATCTTGGTGCCTCTGTAGTAATGATGATGCCTCCTTATCATGGGGCTTTACTCAAAGGAAACGCAGAGCAAACATTCGAGCAAATTCAGGCCGTGGGCGAAGTCGGAATACCAATCATGATTCAAGATGCACCATTGTCGGGTGTTGATCTTCCAGTATCGTTATTAGCAAAAATGGCTAATGAAATTGAAATGGTGAAGCTATTCAAAATTGAATCTGCTGGAGCAGCTAACAAGTTAAAGCAACTGCTAGCTGTTGGGGGTGAAACCATCGAGGGACCTTTTGATGGAGAAGAAGGTATTACTTTACTTGCTGATTTGGATGCGGGTGCAACCGGATCCATGACCTCAGCACTGATTCCAGACCTCATAGGTCCAATCATAAATGCACATTTATCCGGGAATCGTGACATTGCTAAAACTTCTTATCAACAAGTGTTGCCGATCATTAATTATGAAAATAGACAATGTGGATTCCGTGGAACAAAAGCAGCAATGCTCAAAGGAAGAGTAATTAAGTCAGATTTTTCACGACATCCGATTCAGTCCCTTGACCAGAGTTCGAAAAATGGACTCTTCGAGTTAATGGAACCACTCGACCCAGTTGTTCTTAAGTGGGGTCTTAGTTAATTAAAAATCAGAAAGTGTTGGTTTTTGATGGAGCTAAGGCTCTATTCAATCAAGCCTGCAGCTTCCAATTTCTTCTGAAGTGCGACTACGTGATCTTCATCTATTTCTAGAACCTTATCAAAATATTCAATCGATTTTTTGTACTGGCCAATTTGAAAATAAACTTCGCCCAGATGGAAATATGATACCAATCCTTGCTCAGTTTCTGACCAAACATCTGATTCCATTAAACGTAATTCAACATATGTTTCCGAATTATTTATAGATTCTTGGTATCGACCAAGATCTCTTAATGTTAAAGCCAAATAGTGATAAGGCCAAACGTAGCTCTTGTCTAGCTGATTAGCCATTTCATAATTAACTAAGGCTTTGTCATATTGTTCTAGTGAGGCATACGCATGCCCTCTCGCCATGTATGCCTCCAAATGCTTAGGGTTTATGTTAATGAACTCTGTTAAGTTTTCTATCGCTAAGGAATAATTCCGATCCTCCAATAGTTTTAAACCCTGTTCGTAATAATTCAAACCCTCAATGGTGGGAGCTGCCAGAGTCTGCATCTCAGGTGCTGAAATTACAGTTTGAATGGGGGGGCCAATATCGGTTTGGTATCCTTCTGGGACTTCTAGGGTCATGCTCACTAACAAGCCATATGCAAATAAAGTATGTATTAATAAAGTGCTTATCCCTAATTTCGCTTTACTCTCACCTGCGCCTTTTCTAGCCCATAGCGCTCCAGCGACTGGGAATATGAAGACTCCTATCACCATGCTTATGAACATCGGTACAAGTGGGCCCATTGTTGAGCTCCACATTACAGAAATTCCCGGAAGAAAGCTGGATGAAAAATCACCAAGCAACATCAGAAAGAAAAATCCTGGTATTAAGCCATAAAAAAATGAAAAAAGAAGCCCTAGGCATATCCCTTTAAATACGCTCAAATCTTCGTCCGTCCTACTACACAGCTGGCTATGTAAATTTGCATTAAAATGCTTTAGTTATTACTAGCTTTTGCTCTGAGCACTACAACCCCGAATGCTATTGATACAATAAACATGCCCATCCAAGCAGCAATATCCATTGCGTCTTCTTGTGCAAATACAGAAATGATATGGACAACCCCGATAATCAGATATAAAAATCCAATTCCTCTACGCAAAGAATCTTTGAATTGATCAACTAAAGCTACAGCAAAAAAAACGAAAGATATGCCCATCAGTAAATCAGCTACATCAGTTAGGTGATATCCAGTTAGATAAATTGCACTGGCACTTTCCGGTGATGTTTCAAAAAGTCGAACGGCACCAAAGTTAAGGCCGACAGAACCCATCATTATGGGAATAACTAACGGGAATAATATGCCAGAGACAACTGATAGCGAAGACCATTTACTTTCATCAATTGCTCTGGAAGCTATTGAAAGACCACAAAAAAGCAATGTGATCCCGGTAATAAAAAGCGCCATAACCGCGATGCTAGTTGAAGGATTTTTGGCTAATTCTAATAACTCCTCTTGAGCTGTTTCAGCACTAGTAGGCCACATAAGAAATGCAGTCAGTATAGCCAAGGGGCCAACGATTAAGAGCCATCCTGAAAGAATTCTAGAATTCATAAAAACTCCCTAAATTGAACATAAATATAAAATACTATATTGAGAAAATTACTCCAGCGGAGATCTCATCGCTTTATACGTATCTTATGGAAGGACAGAATATGAAATCATTTAAATGGCATGGGATTCGTGTTAATTGGCCAGACAAAAGGGGTGAATGGGTCGCCCTCGGGGTTTTATTAGGAAGTGTCTACGTCGTAATAAGTTTGGTCATTGTATTCGGATAGTTCTATATTCAACGGCAACCATAGTAAAATTTAACGACCACTCACCTATCACTTTTGTATAGTGACGGCTATTTCCAAAAAAATTCTTATGATCGAGGATCGTTGGGCTACTAAACTGAATTCCCCATAATGATTGTTGGAAACTCAAGAACTCCAGCTGCTTCAAAC
>CAYMJY010000051.1:0-8551 GCA_964391355.1 uncultured Dehalococcoidia bacterium
TAGTTGGTCTGAACCAGCTTCAAATTTAAATTCTTAAATAGGTCCCTAGAAAATAAGGACCTATTTAATTTCATCGGTAATGCATAAAAGAACATATAAAAGAGATTACGTATTCTGTATCTCGTTATCAGATAGGCAAAATTGGATCACCATTACTGATACTTTTAATAATTATTGGAGTTTCCTTTAATAGGTGTTTGACTAGTGTATTTATCCTATGCTCATATAAAAATTATATAAACACTCATTGAACTCATCCGGATATTCGATATTTATTGCATGGCCTGATTGGGCAAATAGAACCAAACTCGAATTTCTGATTTTTGAGTGCATGAATTTTGCAGGTTCAACACATGGCAGGTCTTCGTCACCTACAATTAGAAGTGTAGGTAAACTGATTTGAACAATCTCATCCTCTAATGAATAAAGTGACGGACGACGTGCCTGGTAGCCTCTTAACGTTTTTGCAGATCCAATAGCAGAATGAGCAAGGAAATTCTGTGAAAACTTGGACCATTCTTCTGGGTTTCTCTGTTTAAAACCTATTCGAACATCACTTTCAGTATATGAAACTAGCCCGAGCATACCGTTTTTTTCTAAAAGACCAGCTCGCTCTTCCATTTCCTGCCTATAATCTACAACCTCGGAAGATCCAGTACCTGCACCAGCCAGCACTAGCGAAAAAAGATAATCAGGGTACTCCAAAGCAAATCCCAATGCCATGTGAGCGCCCATAGAAAGCCCTACTAGGTTGGCTTTGGGCAGACCTAGGCTAACAATCAACCCTTTTAGATTCTTAATTTGCTGAGAACGGTCGTATAGTTCAATTGCCTCGGGTACGTCAGATGGAGGATAGCCAACTGCGTTGTAGACAATGACTCGGTTTGTTTTTTCAAAATACTTTATTTGTTGTTCCCAAGAGCTCATATCACCTGCAAATTCATGAGCAAAGATTATTGGAACTCCTTTCCCATACTCGCGGTACGCAATCTCCACTCCGTCAATTGTTACTTTCGGCATGGCTCTCCACAAAGATTCGCATTACATGGTTATAGCTAAGCTGGTAAACTTATGAACCTAATCTTACCAAACGAAGCATCACAATGAAAAAGCTAAAGCCCAATATTTTATTAGTACTTGCAGATAATTTGGGATGGGGTGAACTTGGTTGTTATGGAGGTGGTATTCTCCGCGGGGCACCCACTCCCAACATAGATGGTTTAGCGAAACAAGGAATTCAATTTTTAAATTTCAACGTTGAGAGTGATTGCGTTCCAACTAGAGCAGCACTTATGACAGGGCGGCAGGCTATTCGAACGGGTGCTTTTCAATCACTGCCGGCAGGACTTCCTCAAGGGTTAACCCGTTGGGAAGTTTTACTACCAGAAATATTGTCTGAGGCTGGCTATGCAACTGCACATTTTGGCAAATGGCATTTAGGTGATGCAGAAGGAAGGCTTCCAAGCGACCGAGGGTTTGACCAATGGTATGGACTACCTCGAACAATGAATGAATCTCTATTCACAACTGGAACAAATTATGACAAGAGCCTTGTTCCTGTGCCTCAAATATATGAAGGGTCGAAAGGTTCGACTTCTCAACCAGTTAAAGAATTGAACCTTGATTCTCGTAGAACCCTTGACCGAGAAGCTGTCGATAAAACTATTGAATTCATAAGCGGCAGTGCTAAGAGCGGAACACCTTTTTTCGCTTACGTTCCGCTTACTCAACTTCATTTTCCCTCCCTTAGCCACCCTGATTTTATAGGCTGTACTGGATATGGTGAGATGGCTGACTCTTTGGCTGAGATGGATCATAACGTCGGGCTACTTTTAGAAACACTAGATAAATTGAATCTATCCGATGACACTTTGGTTATCTTTGGGTCAGATAATGGACCTGAATTTCGAGATCCATGGAGAGGAACAGCAGGCTATTGGAGAAGTACGTACCATACAGCGATGGAAGGTAGCTTGAGAGCACCTTTTATAATGCATTGGCCTGGGGTTTTCATGGAAAACCATGTGACCAATGAAATCTTACACATCACGGATATATTTCCTACGATCCTAGCTATACTTGGAATTGACCCGCCGAAGGACCGGTTTATCGACGGAGTTGATCAGAAGGAATTTTTATCTGGCGAAAAAGATAATTCTAGTAGAGAAGGATTTGTTTTTTTAATCAAAGATGAAATTCGCGCAATAAAGTGGAGGCACTGGAAAATGCACTTGATTTGGGAGCCAGAGGTAAATGATGGTGCTATAAAGCTAGAGGCTCCTTATGTATTTAATTTGATCCAAGATCCAAAAGAAGAAACAAACGTAGCTTCAATTGAAGCAAACTGGGTAAGGGGGGTTATGCTGAAAATGGTTCACGAATTTCGACAAAGCTTAAAAGAATTCCCTCCCATTCCTCCGGGATCCCCAGACCCTTATTTACCTTGATAATTTAACTTACGTCTAAATTGTTCGGAATTGCGATCGCGAGCCTTTATAACCATCCCCAAACATCATAGAATCTTGTCCCATGGCCTACAGACTAGGAATAGATATCGGAGGAACCTTCACAGACGTAGTGTCTGTTAATGAAGATACTGGGCATATTGGTATCGTGAAAACACATTCAACGCCCGGTAACTTTGCCGAAGGTGTTTTAGAGGCCCTTCGATTGGCACAGGAATCAACGTCTGTTCCCCCTTCCTCTATTGAATATATTGCACACGGAACCACAGTAGTTACCAATACACTCTTAGAGGGTAGTGGGGCTAAAACCGCTTTAGTTACAACCAGAGGCTTTCGTGATGTACTGGAACTTAGGCGCCAAAACCGAGCAGAGCTCTACAATCTTTTTCAAGATCCTCCATCGGTCTTAGTTGATAGGCATTTACGCCTTGAAATTACAGAGAGAATTGGTCCATCCGGGGAAGTTTTAACACCTTTAGCCCTCGACGAAATTGACGACATCATTAAATTCTTAAAGGACCACAAAGTTGAAGCGGTAGCTGTTTGTTTGCTTTATTCATTTTTACTCCCTGAGCATGAACAGATTATTGGTAAACGCTTGAGATCGGCGCTGCCTGACACCGTTGTCTTTTTGTCCTGTGAAGTTTTACCTGAAATAAGAGAATACGAACGTACAAGTACCACAGCAGTTTGTGCATATGTGGGGCCTGTTCTAGAAAAGTACTTACAAAACCTCGAAAACTCATTAAAAACTGCAGGATATCCATCGATGTATTTGATGGCTTCAGGAGGAGGAGTAGTTTCTCCACTTGAAGCCCTAAAAGTTCCTGCTAATGTAGTTGAATCAGGGCCTGCTGCAGGTGTTACAGCTGCGATATTAGCTGGCAAAATCGTGGGTAGTAAAAACCTGATTTCATTTGATATGGGAGGAACTACAGCAAAAGCAAGCCTGATTGAAAATGGTATACCTAAAGTCACAACTGAATATGAAGTGGGCGGCACTGGAAACCAAAGTCGCTGGGTACAAGGCTATGGTTTCCCTATTAAAGTCCCCGTAATTGATATCGCAGAAGTTAGTGCTGGGGGAGGAAGCATTGCATGGGTTGACCCAGGTAATTCGTTGCGAGTTGGCCCCAAAAGTGCAGGAGCAGCACCCGGGCCTGTTTGCTATGGTTACGGAGGTACAGAGCCGACGGTAACAGACGCGGATCTTGTTTTAGGTTACTTAAACCCTGATTCGCTGTTGGGTGGCAACTTACCGGTAGACATTGATGCCTCTAGGCGTTCTTTAGAATTATCCATTGGGAAAGCTCTAGGTATTTCGTACATTGAGGCTGCAAAAGCAATTGTCCAAATTGTGAATTCAAGCATGGTTGAAGCAATCAGGATAGTTTCTGTAGAAAGAGGCTTCGACCCTGTCGATTTTGCCCTAGTAGCTTTTGGAGGTGCCGGACCTGTGCATGCTGTTTCATTGGCGGAAGATCTAGGCATCAATACGGTGATAGTGCCACCAGCGGCTGGCGGGTTTTCTGCTTTAGGACTAGTGACAAGTGACGTTCAAAAAGACTATGTGCGCACTTTTTACCAGGCTCTAAGCTCAGCAAATCCCAACAACATAGAATTGGCTTTTCAGGATCTGGAATCCCAAGCAAAGCAGATGCTATCACAGACTGGAATTAGCGAATCGAAATGGCAGCTTCGGAGGACCCTTGATTTGCGATACATTCGGCAAGCATATGAACTGAACGTGGAAGCACCACTTGGAACATTTGCAGGCACAAGCACGCAAGAAACGGCACTAGCTTTCCATGAAGAACATTTGAAAACTTACGGCTACATGTCAGAAACCGAACCTGTCCAAGTCGTCTCACTTCGCCTCTCTGCTACCGCTTCAATGGAGCAGTTAAGAATTTCATTTGCAGGAGGAACTGACAAGTGGAACGAAGAAGCTACTACACGAAAAGTCTATTTCCCCGACCAAGACAATTCACTTTTGGAGGAAGTCAAAGTTTATCAACGATCCACTTTGCCGTCAGGCGCAACTATCGTTGGCCCCAGCATTATTGAGTCTCCGGACACTACTATCGTGTTAAAGGAATCAAATATAGCTAAAATTCACGACAGTGGCACAGTAATCATAGAGGTGAATAGAAGTGCATAAGCCTGGAGCATTTGAGGTCATGAAAAATAGCCTACTTTCCGTAGCAGAGGAAATGAAAGTTGTTTTGGCAAAAACAGCATACTCTCCTCTTTTAAAATTGGCGGGGGATTATTCTTGTGGACTCTTCGATATTCATGGGGACATGGTCGCACAGGGCCCAGATATACCAATTCACCTAGGGTCTATGCCGGTAGCAGTCCGTGCAATTGTGGCGAATTTCCCTTCACCAAAGCCGGGTGATGTATACATACATAATGACCCTTACCAAGGGGGTTCGCATCTACCAGATGTCAATGTTGTTTCTCCGATATTTGATGAACAACAAAAGCTACTGGCATATGCGTGTGTGCGTGCACATTGGCCAGATATAGGCGGCCCCAAACCTGGGTCTTATGCTGTAGTTACTGAGATATTTGGTGAAGGGCTAAGAATTCCGCCTGTACATCTCTACAAAGAAGGAGAGCCCAATACCGACGTCCATTCATTAATTTTTAATAACGTGAGAGTTCCTGATGAAAGGAAAGGGGACCTTCGAGCACAACTCGCAGCTAACAAACGTGCGGGTATTCGCATGCAAGAGATGTCACGTAAATACGGAAGCGAACAATTATTAGGGTTACTACAAGAGGTTAAGGATTATTCTGAGAGAATGATGCGTGCTCAAATTAGTCTATTGCCGGATGGCGAATCGTTTTTTGAAGATTATTGTGATGGCGACGGTGTTACAGACTCGTCAGGAGAGGACGAGCCCTTTTGGGTTCGCATGAAAATCAAAAAAAGCGGAAGCGAAATAGAGGTGGATTTTGCTGGTACAGACCCGCAAGTGTTGGGGCCAATGAATTCTCCCATTTCAGTTACTGCGTCCGGCATATATACAGCTCTTAAAATGATAGTTGATTCAGCAGACCTAATTCCTCCAAATTCTGGAGCATGGAAGCCCATCACAGTTAAAGCACCGCTGGGCTCTGTGGTAAACCCAACTCCGCCAGCACCTGTTGTCTACGCAAACCATGAGATGAGCCACCGAATTTGCGATATGACCTTTGGTGCTATGTCGAAGCTCGTTCCTGACCGTGTAATGGCTTGTTCACAAGGAACGTCTGCTGTTCTTACGTTCGGGGGTATAGACCCAAGGACCAATAGCCCCTACGTATCTTATGAAACCTTAACTGGCGGAATGGGAGCACGGCCAATCAAAGACGGGGGGAACGGACTTAAAGCAGGTACCTCAAATACTATGAATACGCCAGTTGAAGTACTTGAGATGAGTACCCCGGTTATTGTTGATAAATATGAACTCATTCAAGGTTCAGGTGGCGCTGGCGAGTTTAGAGGTGGCTGTGGAGTGCGAAGGGTTACACGGATTTATGGGCATGACGCAGAAGCTACAGTTTGTTGTGAAAGAACAAAATCACCACCATTTGGGTTGATGGGTGGTGATGCTGGTGCCCCATCAAAAGTTTATTTAAAGCGTAGTAATGGCGATATTTTAGATCTGAATAGCAAGTCTAGTTTTGCCATGAAACCAGGTGATTCGATCTAATATGAAGTAGCATGAGCTGGGGGTTTTGGCTCAAAGAACCTTCGGAAATGGGATAAAATCAACGAAGATATTGCCAACGGTTATATTTCCCATGAAGACGCAAAAAGAGGATACGGACTCGAAGAAAGCGATATCAACTCTTGTCCTATGTGCTGATACCAACTCGGCTCAGATTCCTCTGAGCCGAGTTGTGATCTCTATTTTTTAAAGAATTCCGTTATTACTCTGTCATGCTCTTCAGGATGTTCCCACATTGGCCAATGCGCAGCATCCTCCATACAGTAATACTCAGCGCCAGGGATGAGACTTGCAAAATGTTCACCCACGTCGGGCCCTGCTCCGGGGTTATTTTCTGTCCAGAAGACCATAGTAGGCACAGTTAACTCGGCGCAAATACTTTCATCGTACCGGGGATTTTGCTGCCTCGGTGCAGTTATACCATTAACTCTTTGCATGGAAGCATTGATTTCTGGGTCAGTGTAATACTTCATCCTCAGTTCAACCATTTCGTCAGTGATTCTGTCAGGGCTGGAGACTAGCCACTCAAGTCTCTTTCGGACAGTTTCCTTCGACGGTGTGACTATAGCGGCACGTGATAAATCAGCTAGCGCAGTACCTCCACCGGCCTGCTCTTTAAACTCCTTATTGAATTTAATGAAATAGGCTCCTGTGTCCAAAACAAGTTTCTTTGCACGTTCTGGGAACTTGAGGCCGAATTCAAATGCAATATTTGAACCCATTGACTCACCCTTAATGAATGCTTTTTCATGGCCTTCTGCATCCAACAAATCAATAATTGCTTCTGCTTGCCTAAGTGTAGTTTGCTCTGAATCAAATGGTTCTTTAGTAGAGAATCCGTGATACAAAGCGTCGATTGCATAAACATGGAAATCTTTTGACAGGTTAATTACGTTGCGGGAGTAGGCTTCAGCGTAACCACCAATACCGTGGATAAGTATCAACGGGTCTCCTTGCCCTGCTTCAATAACTCTCGTGTCATAACGCTTACCCTTAATAACTCTAATCGTTGCTCCTGCTAACTCAACCCAAATTGACCGCCAGTGAGTTTCTGTAGCCACGTTCCCCTCCTTAAATTTGCGCACGTGTTTTTTTTGTTGAAAAATCACGGTATATCTTTTTGACGATACCACTACCTAGAATAACGTCAACTGGTAGCAACAATATTCAACAGGTGAAATATGAACTTAGCATTCATTGGTACTGGAAACATGGGAGCACGTTTTGTTCCCAAGCTAATAAAGGCCGGACATACAATTACTATCTTCGATAACCGACCATCTGCAATGGAAAATTTAGTTTCTATTGGCGCAATCCCATCTACTAGCGCAAGAGAAGCATCAAAAAACTGTGACGCAGTTTTTGTTTCATTGCCCAACCCTCAAATAGTTGAACATGTAGCCTTGGATGAAAAAGACGGGGTGGTGCATGTCTTACCAAAAGGATCAGCGTTCGTTGACATGAGCACAAGCCCACCCGACCTAGCTCGTAAAATAGCAAGTTTTTGTGAAGGCCTCGGAGTCTTCGGCATTGATGCTCCTGTAAGTAATGGTGGGGTTTTTGTGACCATCGGAGGGTCAGAAAGCGTAGTCAATAAACTATGGCCAGCGTTTGAAGCTATGTGTGACAGCGTGATTTATATGGGTCTTCCAGGCTACGGCCAAGTTGCAAAGCTATGTAGGCAATACGTGTCTTATACAGCGTTCTTCACGTTGGTAGAAGCTCTCCTAATAGGTAGTAAATCAGGACTTGATTTATCAAGATTGGCAAATTTCATTGGCGAATCTACAGGCAATACTGGACCCGGACAAAGTTTAAAGAGGTTAGGCCAAAGGGATTTTGGTGACCCAGAAAGTGCAAGGGCAAAATTAGATATTGTGTCAAAAGATCTTCACATGGCTGTTGGCCTTGCTGAAACAGTTCAATCACCGTTCGGGACAGGGCTGGTAACAGCTAATGCCCTAAAAGCAGCACAAACGAGAGGATGGGGTGAGTTAGAGTACTGGGTTTCGGCTTGTGTGTTAGAGGAGATTTCTGGAAGGGAAATTGAAATTAGTTAAATCCAATTTACGTTATAACCAAACAATTGACATTCTGTATGAAAATATTAGGTGACTCATATAAAAATTTGATGCATAATCGTTCTAACCTCCAGGTATTAGGAGTTCAACATGAACCAAATGATGCTAAAGCAGGCGGTCGATAGGTGGGTTAACCATGAGCGCAGAACTGTAACTCGCTCAATATTTGTTGACGAAGAGCTCTACGAAATAGAGCAGGAAAAAATCTTTGCCCGATGCTGGCTTTTTATTGGCCATGTCTCGCAGGTTCCCAAGCCCGGTGATTATTTTATTTCCCGAATGG
>CAYMJY010000052.1:0-8506 GCA_964391355.1 uncultured Dehalococcoidia bacterium
TCAAAATTTATTTAATAGAGATTCTCGCTCTTTCATATCGGTTCTAGAAAGGTATTGCTATTGTACGGAGATATTATATAGTTAGTACATACTAATTATGGAGTATGTACATAAATGAAATTCCGTCTTTCTTTATTGATTATGAGTTTAGTAACACTAAACTTTTTGTTGGCTTGTGGAAGTGACCCTACACCAATTCCTTCACAACCCCCGGCGCCAAGTATTGCGACCGTCATGCCTGATGCGACTAGCTCTGATTCAGGATCCTTAGTGGTTTACTCTGGGCGAAGCGAAAGCCTTGTCGCTCCTTTGATTGAGACATTTGCTGAGAGTAGTGGTATAGATGTCAAAGTAAAATATGGTAAGACTGCTGAGTTGGCCTCTACGCTACTAGAGGAAGGTTCCAATAGTCCTGCAGATGTTTTTTATGCTCAAGACCCTGGAGGTCTTGGAGCAGTGGAATCATTACTATCAAATCTTCCTGGCCCTACTAGAGAGCTTGCGCCTGAATGGGCAAAGTCACCTAGTGGGTTATGGATTGGCGTTTCGGGACGTGCCAGGGTCCTTGTATATAACCCCGAAAATCTAAAAGAGGCTGATTTACCTAAAGATCTTGAATCTCTTACAGACCCCAAGTGGAAAGGTAAACTTGGTTGGGCACCAACTAATGGATCATTACTTACGATGGTCACGGGTTTACGCAGTGAATGGGGAGACGCAAGGACTCTTGAGTGGGTAAAAGGACTGGTAGATAACGATATTAATATATTCCCTAAGAATACCCCTCAAGTTGCTGCAGTAGCTGCTGGGGAAATTGATATTGGGCTAGTTAATCACTATTACCTCTACAGATTTATAGCTGAAGAAGGCGATGAATTCTCTGCAAGAAATTACCACTTACCTAATGGTGGACCTGGATCATTGGTGATGGTATCTGGTGCAGGTGTGCTAAAAACTGCAGAGAATAATGAAAACGCTATCAAGTTTATAAACTTCCTTTTGTCCCCTGTGGCTCAGAGCTACTTTGCTAATCAGACTTATGAATACCCTCTAATAGACGGTGTGAAAACGCATCGTCTATTGACTCCTTTGGAAGATGTAGTACAGCCAGATATCAAACTTTCAGAATTATCTGATCTTGAAGGCACTGTTGAATTGTTGCGCTCTGGCGGCGCCCTCCCTTAATTGCTTTTCTTGAAGCTTTCAATTTCTGCAAAGTCGACACCCCAAGGGGTGTCGACTTTGCTAAATTACCGTATTGATTTAGGTAAACTTATGCTAACTTCAGAAATGCGAAAGAAGATAAAAATCATTTTGAGGACGTATGAAAGAACTGTTGGACAATAGTGAAATTGAGAGTGCGCTGCAACAAGTTAACGGTTGGGTTCATGATAGAGGCTATATTACAAAGACGATCAATGCTGGGACGTTTATAGATGCGATCAATTTGGTAAATAAAATCTCATTACTGTCGGAAGAACAGGACCATCATCCTAAAATGATTGTAGATTTCTCTAAAGTTACTATTTGCCTTATCACACATCGCCCATACGGAATTACAGGAAAAGATATAGAGTTAGCAAAAAGCATAGATAAAATGGAAGTGGGGTTTTTCAATCGCGAAAATTAATATACTGTAGCGGGATCTCTATTTTCATTTCCTTGATAAATCCAATTGTTCCTTGAAGGTCATCTCTATTTTTACCAGAAACTCTAAGCTCGTCGCCTTGGATAGATACTTGGACTTTTAGCTTAGCCCCTTTGACTGCCTTTATGATTTGCCTGCAAGTGGTGTCATCTATTCCTTCTCTTACGTTGACTTCTTGCCGAAGACTTCCTTTAGTTGCATCCTGTGGAGGCATGTATTGCAAAACTGAAAAATCCACATTGCGGCGAGTACAATATGTCTCTAGTGCCTGATGCATTTGCCGGAGTAATAGGTCATTATCAGCCGTAATTGTAATCTTTTGCCCCGAGCGCTCTATCGAGCACATGGTGCCTTTAAGATCGTATCTTTGCTTAACCTCCCTACCAACTCCTGCGACTGCATTATCGAGTTCGACCATGTCAGTTTTACATACAACGTCAAAAGAAGGCATTAAAACTCCTAATTGGTACTAAGGTTATGGGGCAACCGCTTGTTCACCAACATGATTCTCTATCCATTGCTTCAATGGCACTTCATCATCGTAAGTGAAACCATAACCGACCGGAGCTAGTCCGGGGTTTTGACTGAAATTGGTGGATCTTTTACTAGGCTCGCCCAACAGTTGTCTTCTTACAGGATCAAGGTTTTCCCAGGTGATAGGGTCTACTGTCATTTCGTCATTGGCTACAAGCCAACGATAAGAATAACCATAGAAAATAACTCTGCGAGATTGATCCCATACGTTATAGCTAGCCGTATGCCATATTCTCCTGTCAAATAAAACAGCATCGCCCGGGCCTGCTAGTACTGGAATTGCATTTTCAGGTAACTCATCAGTTTTAGTAAGACGTGGAAGCTCTATTTTATTATATAGATGACTGCCAGGTATTACGTAGAAATTAGCTCTACCTGTTTCAGTAGTATCACTAAGAGAGAACATTACTTTTAAAGAAATACGAGGCCTAGGCTCCCCCTCAAGTTCATCGTTCAACCGACCTGAGTCTTGGTGCCACCCCAGAAATTTCTTCGACTCTGGGTCAGGTGGAGTGTCAACCAAATATGAATGATAAAGGCGAATATTCCATCCTAAAATACCCCAAACTTTGGGTAGTGTAGTTGGGCAGTCCAGCAAATCTAACAACGCAGGGTGTCTTCCTACGATATCTACATCGGACAATCTTTCAGTAGGTGATAATCCAAACTTTTTCCTGTAGACATTGTCGTATTCACCGACAAGCTTATTGAGGAAATCTGTTTTATCAGGAGGAAGAGCATTTTTGATGATTAAAATGCCATCCCTATTAAAAGCTTCATGCTCTTCTTCAGTTAACAAATGGTTTAAAGCTATAGAGTCCACATCATCACCTAAAAGTTAGATAGTTTAAGGTTACACCAATCGAGTTTATTCAACCACGTTTCAAACCTTATTTAAACAGTTTCAACAGTCAGGTAAAAGGTTAACTTAACGCTAGTCTGGTCGAGACCCGAAATTCTCAGGGCAAAAATCTAGTTCTCCTCTTAATCTGCATGAATTTTAAGCTGTTCTAAAACTGCCGCTTGGGATTCGTTCAGTCCATAGAACCAAACACCATCAACCTCCATTGAAATTAGATGTTGATTCTGCCCATTTATGGCATTGAACATTGGCAGCTTTTCATCTGTCTGTTGATCAGAAAATTTCTCCAAAACTAAGTGCATAGTTGAGAGATGCGCCGATAACTTATTATCGGAATTGATTATGTGCCAAGGCGCATAGTCAGTTGAGGTGACATTAAACATCCGTTCTTTGAAATACGTGTATAAATGCCAATTTTCCAACGCAGCACGATCATTGGCACTAAACTTCCAATACTTCAATGGACTCTTTCTTCTCATCTTAAAGCGTGTAATTTGTGATTCTTTTGATACAGAGAGGTAAATTTTTATTAAATAGATCCCTGATTTAGTAAGAGTTTCTTCCCATTCATTGACGTGTTTCATGAAATATTTGTACTGCGCCATTGAACAATACCCCATTACGGGTTGGATCATAGCTCTCGAATACCAAGACCTATCAAATACAACTATTTCAGGAGTTTTTTTTATGATTTCTTCGTGTGAGCGTAGCCATGTCCTCATTTGGGTTTTGGTAGGTACTCCCATGACAACTAACTCAGCGTGGGAGGTATTCAAGTTTTCCAAAAATGTTTTGGAGGTTGAGCCTTTACCAGCTGCATCTCTGCCTTCCACAACCACGACAAGCTTGTTCTTTGATTTGATTAAAAATTCCTGAAGCTTAAGCAATTCCATTTGCAAGTCTCGTTTTGCAATGTTGTATTGCTGGGCATGGATCGATTGAACAGAGGGAACCCTGTATTCACGTGCTACTGTAGGAGGAATAGCTACTTCGTAAAATCGTATATCTTTAGTCATTTCTTACCAATAACGGATTTCCCGAATATATGGATTCTAAATAACCATTAACACTGAACTTTATTCAAAATGTTGCTTTTGTTGATGGATTCTAGTCGATCATGTCAAGTATTGCGGTTGCAAGGCCTAGAAATAGTAAAAACCCCAACACATCAGTTACTGTTGTCACAACCACAGCCGATGATACAGCAGGATCTTGGCGGAAACGTCTGAGTAATATTGGTACAGCAGAGCCTACAATTCCGGCAACTATCATATTGCCGAACAACGCTACACCTAATAGCACACCTATAAGAAGGTTTTGCTGCCAAATTGCCGCGACAATGGTAACAAGAATTCCCAAAAATACGCCATTCAGTAGTCCAATAATCGTTTCACGAATTAAAATTCTTTTCGCTCTGCGGCCTGTGAGTTCTCCTAGCGCCATGCTTCTCACAACTAAAGTAAGCGTTTGAGTTCCTCCTATCCCTCCCTGACCAGCAACTACAGGTAAAAATATTGCCAAAATTGCCACTTTCCCTATCGTCGATTCAAAAATGCTAATTACGGCAGCGGCTATAAAGGTCGTAGCCAAATTTATCGTGAGCCAGGGAGCTCTGCTTCTAAACGCCTGCCTAACTGAACTAGAGCTTCTTTCAGGTGGCATTCCAGCCATTCTAAACATGTCTTCGGTTGCTTCTACAGCAGCAATGTGACTCAGATCATTTGAACCAATCACGCCTACTAATTGTCCTTGCTGGTTGGTAACAGCTAGTTCAGAAAGAGCATATCGTTCCATTAACAAAGCACACTCTTCTTGATCAGTATTAGTCGTGACACTAATCGGTAAAGGTCTCATCAAATTAGAGACTTTTTCTGCAGTACGAGAAAGTGCGATACTCTTAATTCCCAAATAACCTAGGGGCTGCGAAGTAGAATCGACTACGAATAGAACCCCTGGTTCTTCGCTTTTTTCCACTGCTTCTCTCAATCTTTTCAGGGTAATCCCTACAGTAGAGTCAATATTCACAACAAACGACAGAGGTGACATGAGGCCTCCAGCAGAATCGTCTGGGAAAATTAAGAGATTTGTTACTGCTTCAGATTCTTTTAGCTCTAATAAAATTCGATCGGATTTATTATTAGGAAGAGCATGGAGTACATCCGCCACGTCCTCAGGAGGCAATAGATCAAGTATATTTGCAAATCTTTTATTTGGTATTAGATCAGCTAAATCAGCAGCATCAGCAGCATCCAACTCACGTGTAAAGACTGCAACTTCGTCTATTTGAAGTAATGCTAAAATCTGCATTTTCGCATCGGTAGAAATTTCTACAAATACACTAGCTTGGTCGACAGGATGGGAATCTTTAAATACTTTCATCGCTAGCTTGGTAGAGCCAGATTCGATCAAGTTTGTAAGTTTTTCAACTAAATCTTCAATTTCATTGACCAAAGTAATGTCGGAATTTTCATTCATTTGTTTGGTTCGTATTCACCGAAAGACTCTCTTAGCACGTCAGAAATTTCTCCAAGAGTCGCGTATGATTCAGCGCACTCCAGAATTGAGGGCATTACATTATTCTCGGTAGACTGGAGGTTTGTGCTTAATCTTTTCAAGCTTGCCTCTACTCTGGTGTTATCTCTAGTTGCTCTGAGCCTTGAAAGTTTAAGGATCTGAGACTCTACTTTCTGCTCATTTGGTTTAATTATCGGTTGAATTTCACTTTCATCGGTCATGAAAGCATTGATACCAACCACTATCCTTTCGTTTGACTCAAGGGATATTTGGTGATTATAAGCAGAAGTAGCAATCTCGGATCTTTGATATCCTTTTTCAATGGCCTTGATAGCCCCACCAAGATTATCAATATGCTCAATTAAAAGTTGTATTTCACTTTCAATTCTGTCGGTAAGATTTTCTACTAAAAATGATCCTGCCAAGGGATCCACTGTTTTAGTTACTCCTGATTCATAAGCTATAACCTGTTGCGCCCTCAGAGCCAACGTGGCGGAAGATTCAGTCGGCAGTCCTAAAGCTTCGTCTTTAGCATTTACATGCAAAGATTGCGTGCCACCCAAGACTGCGGCTAATGCCTGCATAGTAGTTCTTACTGTATTTACCTCTGTTTGTTGGGCTGAAAGCGTAACGCCGGCGGTTTGAGTATGGAATCTTAGCATCCATGATCTTGGATCTTTTGCATGAAACCGATTTCGCATGATATTAGCCCAAATCCGCCTAGCTGCTCTGAATTTTGCAACCTCTTCGAACAAGTCATTTTGTGAAACAAAGAAAAATGAAATCCTTGGCGCAAACGAATCAATCTTCAGACCTGTCGCCAAGGCACTTTCTATATAAGCGATGCCGTTAGAAAGTGTGAATGCAACTTCTTGAATTGCGTTGGCACCGGCCTCTCGCATGTGGTAACCACTCACGCTAATACTGTTCCAATTTGGTACATTTTCAGTGCAATATTCCATTAAGTCAGTAACTAGTCTCATGGAATGATTTGGTGGAAAAATGTAAGTACCGCGAGCAATATACTCTTTCAAAATATCATTTTGAGTTGTGCCGCCAATTTTATTGAAACCTACATTTTGCTTTTTGGCTACAGCCAGATAAAAAGCTAATAAAATTGGCGCGGTGGAATTGATAGTCATAGAAGTAGTAACAGATTCCAAAGGGATATCAGTGAGGAGGGTTTCCATGTCTTCTAGGCTTGAGATTGGGACCCCCACGCGGCCGACCTCACCCAATGAAAGTTCATGATCTGAGTCATAGCCAATCTGCGTTGGTAAATCGAAAGCAACAGATAGACCAGTTTGACCTTGTTCTAAGAGATATCTATATCTGTTGTTGGATTCTTCTGCCGTTGAAAAGCCTGAATACTGCCGCATCGTCCAAAGACGACTTCTATACATCTCAGAATGAATGCCTCGTGTATATGGAAATTCACCTGGAGACTCAATGGGTTCATGGACTTCTTGAGAGGTGCTTTGGGGGTCGTAATAAGCATCAAGCTTTAAACCAGAATCTGTCGTAACTTGCCTTGATATTTTCTGGACATCAGAATTGTCTATTCTCGATGTTTTATGAGGTAGATGTGTGTGGGTTTTTTTATCCAATTTTTGTCTCTGACTACCCGAAATGTATATTGGTATAACCTAGCGTTACATTATTTAGCCCTATTGTCGTACAAATGCAATGGGAATGTGAAAAACCAGCATTGCTAGTTTGCACAGTATATTCCTAAAATGAGCATAGATATAACCACTTGTAGGTTAGGGATTTATATGGAAGAACGGTTAGTTTCAGGCGATCCTCAGGTTGAAGACATCACTAATGAAAGTGGTATCAGGCCTGTTTCATTAAAAGAATACGTTGGTCAGGAATCAGTGAAAGAAAATTTGGGCATTGCTCTGGATGCAGCAAAGGCTAGATCTGAGGTTTTAGACCACGTCCTACTCTATGGTCCTCCAGGCCTGGGTAAAACAACATTGGCACATATTGTCGCATCTGAAATGGGCGCTAGCATAAGAGTTACGGCCGGACCTGCTATTGAAAGAGCAGGTGATATGGCATCTCTATTAACTCAAATTCAGGGAGGGGATATTCTATTTATTGACGAAATCCACCGCTTGCCCCGAACTGTAGAAGAGCTTTTGTATCCCGCATTAGAAGATTTCTCATTGTCTTGGGTTATGGGAAAAGGCTTAAGTGCGCAAAGCATTAATTTGAAAATTGAACCTTTTACTCTTGTTGGTGCTACTACACGGTACGCGATGCTTAGCGCTCCCCTTCGTGATAGATTTGGAACCGTTTACCGACTTGATTATTATGACCAAGAGTCCATGCGAAAAATCCTCCTCAGATCAGCAAAGATTATGAACATAGAACTAGATGAGCAAGGTGCAATAGAGTTAGCTAGTAGGTCCAGAGGCACCCCAAGAGTTGCTAACCGTCTCTTGAGACGCGTAAGAGATTATGCCCAGGTTCGAGCAGACGGGCGAATCACTACAGAAGTGGCTAATGATGCTCTTGCCTTGCTGCAGGTAGACCCACAGGGCTTGGACGAAATTGACCACAGAGTTCTAAGCACGATTGTAGAGAAATTTAGTGGTGGGCCTGTTGGACTAGATACAATTTCAGCTGCAGTAGGAGAAGAAGCAGACACAATAATGGATGTTTATGAACCGTTCTTAATGCAGCTCGGTTTTATTGCTCGAACATCCAGAGGACGGATTGCTACAAAGCTGGGTTATGAGCATATTGGCATTCCATACCCTGCCTCTAAAAAAGCTGATGATGCACAGTCATCGCTTTGGGGAACAGAACATAAATAGTGATGCACCAATTTACCTCATGTGCGAAACTGTCATAATCTAGCTTGGTGGATGTTTCCAAATATAAATGCCCCGTGGTGCAGTGGTAGCACAGCAGTCTTTGGCACTGTTGACCCGGGTTCG
>CAYMJY010000053.1:0-8504 GCA_964391355.1 uncultured Dehalococcoidia bacterium
CAGTAGGTGCCTCTATGGGACCATTGCTTATGGCAAAGGTTTTTGACTGGACTGGTTCTTACGAGATAGGACTATTAGTATTAGCCGGCTCATGGAGTATGAGTGCGTTATCAATCTTCTTAGTTGGCCCGCCTCCTAAAAAGCAAACCTTTCCTTAAGAAATTGCTTGACGAATTTTTTTAACAACTTCAATATTTTCAGCGTCTGGACCCTCACCCTTGAAACCAGGAACCTCTAGGAACAAAGGTGTATCTAAAAATGCATTCGAACTTAGAATTGCTTTGAACGCTTCAATGCCGAGATACCCTTCGCCAATATTCTCATGTCTATCAACTGATTCACCGAGTCCTCTTTTCGAATCGTTTAAGTGAATTGCAGATAGGTTGCGTATCCCTATTTCTGCATCGAATTCTGAAACTAATTGCGCCACGCCTTCGTGAGAACGTATATCGTAACCAGCTGCAAATGCATGCTGTGTATCAAGGCAAACGGCTATTCGAGGGTCATCAACAGCTCTTAAAATTTCACCGATTTCATAAAACTTAGATCCAATGTGATCACCCATACCAGCGCTGTTTTCAATTATTAAATTAACGGTTTCCGGTGAGTTATCCAGAACCCTATTAATATTCTCTACGAGGTCTCGAAAAATTGCTTTGAAACCAAGGCCTTTATGAGAATTCAGGTGGAAAATAACACCCATTACGCCCAAGTCGTTCGCGGTATGCATGTAATTAACTAAAGATTGAATTGATTTCCGAGAGATTTCAGGATCAGGATTAGCGAGGTTAACCATGTAGATTGCATGAAATACATTAGGTCCTATAGAGTATTTTAGAGCTAATTCTTTAAAGTTTGAGGCAGTTTTCTCATCGACTGGTTTAAATTGCCAAGTGCGGTTCGGTGAAGGGAAAAACTGTATAGCCTCAGCTCCAATTTCAACAGCCCTGCTGATAGTTAAATCAACGCCACCCGCAGCTGATACGTGAGCACCTACTTGCATATTAACTCCTGGTCAGTCAATGGATTTTGGTTCACGTGTTATTATCGCTTTTGCCGCATGTCCGGTCTAGGTTTAAGAAACCCTGATGAGAACTTGATAATTAAAAAACATTAAGGTGATTTAATGAGTCAAAGCGCTGAAGAAATATTTGATGTAGTGGTAGTTGGTGCTGGCAATGCAGCGTTTTCTGCGGCTTTAAGTGCACATGAACAGGGCGCTAAAGTCTTGGTATTAGAGAAGACTGCAGAACACGCACGAGGAGGGAATAGTTACTTCACTGGTGGTGCTTACCGTTTTGCTTTTAATGATTTCCACGAGGTACATAAGTTAGTACCAGACCTCTCAGCATCTGAAGCTGATTCTATGGTTGTTGGCTCATATACATCTGCTAATTTTCGTTCAGACTTGATGAGAGTTACAGAAGGTCTCGCTGACGATGAATTAGCAGATCTGTTGGTTCGCAACTCTTACCAAACGATGGATTGGTTACGAGAGCAAGGCATGAGGTTCATTCCGCTTTGGGGGAGACAGGCGTTCAAGAAAGATGACAAATACCATTTTTGGGGAGGATTGATCTTAGAAGCAGTTGGAGGCGGGGCGGGCCTCTCTGATACATTTTTTGAGCTTGCAGAAGCAAGGAATATAGATGTTAGATATTCAGCCGCGGTGACATCGTTAATAGTGAATCAAAATAATTCAGTAGTGGGTGTCTCTGTACGCTCTGCTACGGGAACATACCAAGTTAAATCTAAGTCTGTAGTACTTGCTTGTGGGGGTTTTGAGGCTAATGCAGAAATGCGAACACGGTACCTTGGTGCAGGATGGGAACTTGCCAAGGTAAGAGGAACCCAGGCAAATACAGGTGACGGCATTAAGATGGCACTAGATATCGGAGCCCAATCTTACGGGCATTGGAGTGGAGCGCATGCGGTTGCTTGGGATCTTAATGCTCCTTCTTATGGGAACAGGTCGATAGGTGATCTATACCAAAAGCACTCTTATCCTTTCGGACTAATCGTAAACATTAATGGGAAACGATTTGTAGATGAAGGGGCTGATTTTAGGAACTATACATATGCAAAATATGGGCGTGAAATCCTCTCACAACCTATGCGTATGGCAGTTCAAATTTTCGACCAAAAAAGCGTGGATTTGCTTAGAGATGAATACAGAATTCAACAAATGTCAGTAGTTCAAGCAGAAACTATAGAAGAATTGGCTGAGTCATTGGACATCAACGTTGAGAATTTGGTTTCTACTATCAATGAGTACAATAGCGCTTGTGTGCCTGGTAACTTCAACCCAACGATACTGGACGGTTTGCATACTGAAGGAATCACCCCATCTAAATCAAATTGGGCTCAGCCAATAGATGCACCCCCTTATCTTGGATTTGCAGTTACCTGCGGTATTACCTTTACGTTTGGGGGTTTAAAAATCAATCGAAACGCGCAGGTACTCGATGATCAGGACATACCCATAAAAGGTCTATTCGCAGCAGGAGAACTTGTTGGCGGATTGTTCTATCACAATTACCCAGGAGGTTCAGGGTTAATGGCGGGAGCTGTTTTTGGAAAGATTTCTGGATCAAGTGCTGCAGAGTATGCACTAAACCTTTGATCCTTATCGTCTAGCGAATGGAACTATACGCCTTAAACCTCGACCAAGTTCCCCTTCTTCCCAAGAAACCAGCATTAACGTTGCTACGAAAATTGAGCTGTATGTACCAACTATCACTCCTACGAATAAAACAAGAAGTAGTGGTTGAATGGTAGGCCCACCGAATAGCATGAGTGCAGCAATCACTATTAAAAGAGTAATGGAAGTGTTTAGTGATCGCCCAATGGTTTCTCGGACACTGAGGTTTGCTATTTCAGAAAACGCAAGGCTCTGATACTTTGGCACGTTCTCTCTTATCCGGTCGAAAACTACGATAGTATCGTTTACGCTATACCCAATCACTGTGAGTACGCCTGTAATGAACATGGCGTTGACTTCTAAATCTGCAAATTTGCCTAGTATTGAAAATAGCCCTAATACAATAATAAGGTCATGGATTAAAGCTACTATTGCAGCAGAGCCATAACGAAGAGGGCTTGGCACACGACGAAAAGCCCATGTTACATAGAGTAAAATGGCCACTGCAGCGACTGCGACTGCGATCGTAGCATTCCGTATATTTTCCGAACCTACTAACGCTGATACGGCGTCAATCGAGGTAATACGGACTGCAGAAAAAGAATTGAGCTTCTCTTCTATTTGCGCTCGTCCACTTTTAACGATGATTTGATCTTTTGAATTTCGTTGCTCTTGTTGTAGTTCGGCTAACCGAATGAAATAAGTAGTACCATCCAGAGCTTGCACAATTGCACTTTCATGCCCTAGCTCTTCCAATGAAAGACGAATGTTAGCAGCGGAAACAGGCTGCTCAAATTCTAATGTGATCGCAGTTCCACCTGTAAAGTCTATACCTGCTCGAAGACTGGGTGGGGTTATCAAAGTAACTATTGATGGCAACACTAACAGCGCTGAAATGAGAAAGAACCATTTGCGGCGGCGAATGATATTCATTTTAACCCCTGTTTACTTTGCTGCTTGGCAATGATTCGGGAGTAAACACTCTGGAGAATTTACCTATTGGTGAGATAGCAAAGAGATAAAGTAAATTCCTGCTCATAAAAATTGCTGTGAACATGCTGATCAACACACCGATAGCCAAGGCAACAGCAAATCCACTTACAGAGGAATTCGTTGTTTGGTTACCAAAGAAGAATAAAACTGCAGCTATGAGTAGAGTAGAGACATTACCGTCTCTTATAGAGGGCCATGCACGATTAAATCCAACTTCTAAAGCAAAAGGCACGGTTCTACCTAATCGTATTTCTTCTTTCATTCTTTCGAAAATAAGCACATTCGCGTCTACAGCCATTCCAAGAGAAAGAATGAAAGCCGCTACACCAGCTAAAGTCAGTGTAACGGGGAATAGTTTAAAAACAGCCAAAACCATTGCTGTGTAAACCAATAATGCGATGGCGGCTACAAAACCCGCACCTCGGTAATAGGCGCATACGAAGAAAAATACTAGTGCAAGACCTATCATCCCTGCGATTAGGCTATCTTCCAATGATTCACCACCTAAAGATGCTGCTACAACGCGTTCAGTGATTACCTCTATATCAATTGGAAGACGACCGGATTCTATTTGAATAGCGAGATCCCTTGTCTCATTTGAGGAAAAGTTGCCTGTAATTTGGCCATTGCCAGATAAAATTGGAGATCGAACTGTAGTTTCGACCAGGTCTTTGCCATCTAACTGAAACACAAGCTGGTCTGGCGAATTACTTGAATTAGTTTCGAAAATTCTTTGTGTAACAATTGCGAATCTTCTTGCAGCGTCAGAAAAAAGCTCGAAAGCAACAATTGGTTCATTTGTGACAGTATCTTTTGAGGCGAATGAGCGGGATAAATCTTCTCCAGTGAGTACCGTATTATCTTCGAAGGTAACGCAATTTGGGTCACTACACACCCGTTCAACTATCCCAAGGCTGGCAGTTTGACCGATTAGTCTTTTAGCTCTTTCGACATCTTCGATGCCGGGCAATTGAACTAACAATCTTTGGTCCCCGAGTCTTTGAATATTAGGCTCCGCTACACCTAAATTATCTACTCTATCTCTGATGATTCTGACTAACCCATCCATTTGATCATCTGTAGGTATGACGTCACTTGAAGAAGGCTGAAATACTAAATGTGTTCCACCAGCAAGATCTAGGCCTAGTTGCATCCCTAGTACCTCATCTGTACCGCGTTCAAATTTCGCCCCAGAAAAGTTAATATTTATATTTTGGACAACCAAAGTGGCAACCGAAAGTCCGGCGATAATAGCTACCACTAAAAGAGAGCGCCAATTTAGTCGGCGAAACAAGGCCTCGTATCCTAAAAGAGAATGATGACCGCTCGCGGTACAAGATCACAGTCTACCATGCGGGGAGGACATCATGAAGAGATTCAATTGATTTTGTATAACATTTGAGAGGGAATGTAGAGAAAATGGGGCTAGTCTTGTTTTAATTCTCCCTCATTTTCCTCTTCCTTACCTATTTCTACTTGCCACAGATCATCATTTGACTTGAGTAAATCTGTGTACAAAATTCCATCAAGGTGGTCGCATTCATGCTCGAGTGCTTGTGCGAGTAGCTCGGTTGTAGCTTTTAGCTTTACGGTTTTACCATCTGCGTCCATAGCCTTAGCCCAGACTTTTTCTGCTCGGTCTATCTGTCCCTGATAACCTGGGAGACTCAGGCAGCCCTCAATGACTTCCCTAGTACCTTCTTTTCGGGTGATTTGAAGGTTAAACAAAACTCTGGGAACTTCATCCTCTGGTAATTGAATTACACAAACTCTGTCAGTTGAACCTACCTGATTGGCTGCTATGCCTACACCAGAATAATGGTACATTGAATCGATTAAATCCTGTACCAATTTTCGCATTTTGGAGGTCGTAGGGTCAGTTACCTTTCGTGCTTTCACTCTAAGTACGGGATCCAGACCTATGTAGTGCATTTTTAAAACTGACATATCTTGATTATATTAGGGTATTTAGTAAGGATCTACGTCTACTTTCCACGATTGCGGGAGGTTGATCTTTTGTAATAGCAGATGAGGATTAGTCCCCAGAATAGTCAAATTCCAACTCCAATACCCCTTTCTAACAGATGGAATGCTTGGTGCTGGCCCAATAATTCGTATTTCCTGTATATCCCACGACCTAATTTCATGGCGGAGAACATTCCCCACCCTTTGGGCTTCTCTTTGGGCCGAGGACTGATTTTGTGAATTTAAGGTTAGTCGAATTTGTTGGGAAAAAGGAGGGTAAGTTAAAGAACGTCTAAATTGAATTTCCTGGTTATAAAAATCTTGATAATTTTGCTTAGCAGCGGCGCGAATTGCGTAGTGCTCCGGGTTATACGTCTGTATGACCACATTGCCATTTCCTTGGCCCCTACCCGCGCGTCCTGCAACTTGAGTTAAAACCTGGAAAGTTCGTTCAGAGGATCTCAAGTCTGCAGAATTTAAACCAATATCGGCTAAAATTACGCCGACAAAAGTTACACTAGGAAAATCTAACCCTTTGGCTATCATCTGTGTTCCCACAAGAATGTTTGATTTACCGGATGAAAATTCCGACAAAATCGACTCATGGTCCTTTATGCTTTTGGCACTATCACGATCCCATCTGAGAACCTTAGCTTCAGGCATAAGTTCTGATACTTGATCCACCACTCTTTGAGTTCCAATACCCAAATATTTAATTTGGCTGCTTTTACATTTTGGACAATTATTTGGAGCATAGCGGTTTTTGTTACAGCGGTGGCAAACCAATTTATCTGGAGCATGAAAGTTGAATGACGTATTACATCTTGAACATTTAAGCGCAAATCCACACGCTCTGCATTGGACAACGTTCGCTGTTCCTCTACGGTTTAAAAATAATAATGCTTGTTCACCCCGTTCGTATGTTTCTATTAAATAGCTTTTCAAGAGTTTGCTAAATATGCTGCGATTACCTTCTTTCAGCTCTGCTCGCATATCAACCACTTCTACGTTTGCTAATGATGATGGTGCACCTGATTTCTGAATCCTTGTTGGCAATTCTAAAGGAAGGATGAACCCCTTCTCTGCAGCGTAATAAGTAGATAAGTCTGGTGTAGCACTACCTAAAAGCACCACGCTGTTATAGAGCTCAGCAAGTTTAAAGGCGACATCTCTTGCATGGTAACGGGGTTGTTGTTCTTGTTGTTTGTAAGTCCATTCATGCTCCTCGTCAATCACAATAATTCCAAGATTATGGTGGGGTGCGAAAAGGGCACTTCTAGAGCCAATTACTACATTAGCTTGCTTATTTCGAATAGCCCACCAGTTCTTACGATGTTGTGTACTCGTTAATCCGCTGTGAAAGGCTATTACATTTCCTGGGAATCTTGATTCGAATCTTGCCAATGTTTGTGGCGTTAAGGATAGTTCTGGCACTAATAAAACTGCCTGCTTCCCTCGGCTTAGCGCATGGGAAATTGCTTGAATGTATACCTCGGTTTTGCCACTACCAGTCACTCCTTTGAGCAGGAAATGTTTCCTGTCATCGGTCGTTGAGTCTATTGATGAATTGATAATGTTAATCGCTTTAGACTGTGACGGAGTTGGAAGTGGAGTCGGCTCTTGATTTTTGTTTGTTTTAGGAAATGGGGTCAATCCGAAAGTTTCAGTGATTTCTTTTTCTGTATGGAATTGCAAGAGATTTTCCCTAGCTAGTACTAATAACGCATTTCTAGTCCATGGACCTAAACGAACTTCCAAAGTTTTTGCCAATAAAGGTCTCTTATGATTGTCCAAGTACTCATATAAACGTTTTGCACCCTCAGTAGAAAAATGCTGTGGTTTGGGGAAGTTGCGGCGAATACTGATCCGTTGAATATTCCTAAGGTGCAAACCTGGTGGCATCATCATAGATATAACTTCATAAACTGGGGATAAGTAATTCTCACTTATCCAATAAGCTAAATTAAGCTGAGTGTTCGAAATCACAGGCCATTCATAGACTAATGATGATACTGGTTTTGTGTAGTCGAGAGCAGTTTGTGTTTTTAAAGCAACTACAACACCTGTGACTTCCTTTTGTCCAAATGGAACTCTAACCTGGTGCCCCACCTGAAGTACCAAATCAGGGGGCACGGAGTAGGTGAAAGAAATTCCGGGGTTGTCAGTTCTGATCCCAACTACCACGTCTACAAAGTGGATACCATCTTGATAGTTCAGCCCTTGAGTTTCAAGTTTTAATTGTTGTTCAGGATTTGCTTGCGCCAAACAGGCTCCCTTAAATTTGCTCTGGGAGGTTTCCTTAAACTAGTAAAATTAAGTCCGCTTTCCTCGTTCACGCTCTTTGATGCGAGCGGCTTTTCCAGACAAGCCACGCAAGTAGTAAAGATTTGCTCTTCTCACTTTGCCTCTTCGAAGCAATTCTACACTTTCGACGTTTGGGGAATGAAACAGAAATGATCTTTCGACACCAATCCCAGATGCTACACGGCGAACAGTAAATGAACTAGCAGGACCTCCTTCACGTCTTCTGATCACAACACCTTGAAAGCTTTGTTGTCGGCGGCGTTCGCCTTCACGTATCCAAACATTAACTTTAACTGTATCACCAGGTTGGAATTCAGCGATTCTTTCATTTTTTTCAAGTAAAACGACGCTATTAACGTCCATAGACTGCATCCTTAAAATTGTTTCGGGTGCATATTATAGCTTTTAGATGCCTTCACTAACAATAGACCCGTGTAGGGACATTGACAGTTTTGATTCTAACTGCTAATTTCAATCGGCTCTGGTGATTCTAGCGAGGCGGAACCACCCGTTCCCATCCCGAACACGGAAGTGAAACACCTTAGCGCCCACGATACTCGCAGGGCAACTTGCTGGGAAAATAGGTCATCGCCAGAGCATA
>CAYMJY010000054.1:0-7149 GCA_964391355.1 uncultured Dehalococcoidia bacterium
GGTTCTACTACAGTTCCGGGTGTTACAACCCTCACAACTTCTCTTTCAACTAATTTTCGATTAGTGGGTACACCAATCTGTTCACAGACAGCTACTCGATGTCCCTTTTTTATTAAACGGGATAGGTACGTATCAATTGAGTGATATGGGATACCAGCTAAAGGAACAACCACACCTTTACCCATATCGCGTTGAGTTAGAATTATCTCTAAATCACGTGAAGCCACAACAGCGTCCTCATCAAAAGTCTCATAAAAATCCCCAATGCGAAATAAAACAATCGCATCAGGATACTGAGCCTTGATATTCAAATATTGTTTGCGGACAGGTGTAGACACGAGGGGATTGTAACGAAGGCTATCACTGAAGCAAACTACTAATTAATATCAATACTGGATTAATAAAAATCAAACTAGTTTTTTCTACCCTTCAGTTCGATTTCTTTGACGAAAAAAGATGCCAAAAAAGCTATTATGACAAATGTCATGCTCATCAAAAACACATCTGAAATGGCTTCTGCTAATGACACTCGAAGCACTTCTACTAAATCAGTGAAAGCTTGAGCTGAAGTAGGGTCTGACATTAGGGATGCATGTATTTGATTCCTAGAAGCAGAATCAATTAACAACTGTGGGTTCTCCAGCGCTACTAAGACTGAGTCATCAAGATTGCCTGCCCCTTTAGTCTCTTTAACAGCTGCGCTCACTGTGCGTCCGACACTGACCGCAAGAAAAGAGCCCATGATTGCCACACCCATAGTTCCTCCTATTTGTCGGAAAAATTGAGTAGTTGAGGTGACAATTCCTGCAAAGCGATGTTCAAAAGAATTTTGTACAGCAATTACGTAAACTGGAAAAGTAATTCCAAGTCCAAGACCAACGACAACCATATTCCTAACAGCTAATAATTCTGTGCTTTCTGCGTTCAAATCAGACAGCAAATAAAGACCGAAAGCCATTACACCAAGGCCCAGTGAACCGAATATTTTGTAGTGTCCAGTTCTCGCTATCAATTGACCAGCAACTGTTGAGCTAAAAACAATTGCTAAGGACATCGGTACAATTACGGCACCTGAATTCGTCGCCGAAGAGCCTACAACACCTTGGATGAATAGTGGTACAAAAACCACACCTCCAAACATCCCAAGTCCTGTCATGAAAATAGCAAATATTGAGACTGAATAAACTGAATTCCTAAATACCCAAAGAGGGATTATCGGTTCACTCGCCTTTCGTTCAATAATAATAAACAACGGCAACATTAATATTGACCATAAAAACATCAAAATAATCTGCAAAGAAGACCAATCGTACAGATCACCGCCAAGAGTTAAGGCCATCAAAAAGGGCACTACTAATAAAATTAAGACACTAGCACCTGCAAAATCAATAGAACCTCTACTAGTTTGATTATGGTTTGAGGGCATTGTAAAAAGGAGGAAAATTATAGTGACTATACCTACAGGTATATTGATGAAAAATATCCACCTCCAGTCAAAATTATCCGTTATATACCCTCCAGCTACAGGGCCTATTACACTAGCTAAAGCAAACGTAGCACCAAATAATCCTTGCCATTTTCCTCGATCAGCAGGAGGAAAAAGATCAGCTAAAATCGTGAATGTATTGGCCATCAGAGATGCTGCTCCTGCTCCCTGTATGGCTCGGTAGATAATAAGCTGGTTCATAGTAGAAGCAGTACCACATAGAACGGAACCCAGCATAAACAGAAATGCTCCACCTATTAGAACCCACTTTCGCCCAAACATGTCAGAAAGTTTGCCCATAATAGGTATGAGTGCTGTAGAAGCCAGCATATACGCAGTGAAAACCCATGCAAATCTATCAAATCCGCCCAAGTCGGCTACAACTTGAGGCAGTGCCGTGGCAACAACAGTCTGGTCGAGAGCAGCCATAAGCAACCCAATCATTGCGCCAACCATGATCATGATTTTCTTGCGCTTTGAAAAATCACCAAATATGGGTTTATCGGAATGTATTGGCTCAGTCATGCTATCGCTTTGGGCTTACAAAAAGTTGTTCAGAGGTGGAATTATTCATCTTCTTCTTTCCAGAACCGTTCTTCACAATAATTCCATCCCAAAGATCCCATTGTTTCCTTCACGTCTTCTATCATCCCAGGGTTACCACAGAGGTAAATCATGGTGTTTTCCTTAGTTAATCCCCAGTTTTCAACATGTTCTGGCACAAGAGTATTTACTCTACCTGTAGCTCCAGTCCAATCTTGATTACGAGAATTATTTGGGCGGCTAACAGTGGGAACAAATTTAATGAAATCATGAATCCTTTCAAGATCTTCAAATTCTTTATCGTAAATGAATTCATCAAAATGGCTAGCACCTTCCATGACAAAAAACCGATGACCTGATTTATTATCACTTAGGTATTTCCTCAAATAGCTTACATAAGGCACAATTCCGGTTACAGTACCGACTAATACGTGATCGGTATAAGATTCATCAAACAAGAAAATACCCTTGGCTCTAGGCCTCATTGAAAGCACATCTCCCTCGTTTTGAGCATAAAGCAAAGGAGTTAGTTTTCCGCCATGCTCGGGGTGTACATATTCTATGAATAATTCAATTAATCCCTCATCTGGTGATGAAGCTATCGAGTAAGGTCGTTCAATGTCACGGCATCCTATCGTTATGTACTGACCAGGTTTAAAAACAAATGGGACTGAGGGTTCTAACCAGATTTTAAAAAGATCTTCAGTAAAATCCTGCCTCCGCACTATTCGTGCTGTGGGTAGAGCCTGTAATCGCGAGTCAGTATGTCCAGTTAATTCGGCATTCGAAACCAACGCTATTTCTCCTATCTATCTTTTAAAGATTCTACTCTTACAGAAATTGCCTCAAGCCTAGGTATATGGTTCATAGGATCAGGTTCTTTCGATTCATCTATAGATGACGCAAAGGCTCCAAAAAGGGTTGTAGCTGAAATCAACCCAGGTTGAATATCAGCAGATGCCACCAAGGTTCCTGACAGTTCTGATCCTTTATTTGAAATAAGCCTTACTAAATTTCCATTTTTAGCTTTAATTTTCTTAAGGTCTTCAGGGTTGATGAGTATTTCCTCGTCCCTGACGACCTTATTAGCTGAGCCACTTTTGTCAATTGTGGGCATTTTTGACTCTTGTACTAATACGCGGCCGTGTAAAAATATAAATGGGAATTTTTCATCTTGGTGCTCTGGGCGTTTTCGCCACTCAACTGGTGCCAAATGTGCTTTTCCTTTGGGGAAGTTTTCAGAGTATAGATGCGCAGTCCCCGCTGAATCAGCATTATATGTCGGCCATTGGATGCCCATAGCAACTTTGTTCGAATACAAAACTTGCGTAGGAAGTGGGTTGTTGTTATCAGGTTTCAAAGTATCTACAGATTCAGCTAACAAACGCTCGTAAGTAATCCCCGAATACTCAGGGATTAATTTTGAGATCTCCAGTGTTACAGAGCTAGAATCTTCATAATGAAGAACATGTGAACTCAACGAACTCGAAAGTAGCATTAAAACATCTAAATCAGATTTTGAATCTGCAAATACTCTTGAAGTAACTCGACGTAAAGGTTGAACCCTTCTTTCTAAATTGGTCATTGTACCGGTTTTTTCAGCAAACGTAGCTGAAGGAAACACGACATTAGCGTATTCAGTAGCTACTGATAAAAATGGGTTTGACACAACAAGAAAATCTAAATTGCTAAAAGCTTGTTTGGTATCCCCAAGCGTTCCATCTTCATAGTGTATATGGTCGCCCAAAATTAGCATCGATTTAATTGTTCCAGTGCGAGCTGCGGAGAAAGATTCACGTACCCTCAAACCTGGCTTTTCAGGCAAATCTACACCCCAGAATTTCTCTAAACTTTCACGATCTGAATCAACCGAAACGTGCCTTTGACCAGGTAGCAAGCGTGCCTCTGCACCCATATCCAATTGCCCCTGATCGTTTGCACCGTGTCGTAACGGAATCACGCCTGTACTGGGTTTGCCTATATTCCCAGTGACAGCAGCCAAATCTGCAATTACGTGAGTAGTCACCCGCCGAGTTCCACCAATCGTGTTATCAAGTGCATAGGCAATTAATGATGCTTTTGCTGCTGAGTAAAGATGAGCAATTTCCTGGATTTTTGAAACAGAAACTCCAGTTTGTACTTCTACATCATAAATATCAAACCCTGACACGGATTTAACTAACTCGTCAAATCCGTCACATTGGCGGTTTACAAAATCAGAATCTATCAAATCTTCTTCAATAATCACCTTGAGTATCCCGCCGAGAAGCATGAGATCAGTCCCAGGGTAAGGACGTGCCCAAATTGATGCATACCTAGTGAGTTCTGTTTCTCGCGAGTCAATGACGATTAGCTTTTGGGTACCTTTATTAACCGCCTGTTTGATAGGAATAGCCAGAACATTCTGTTCTTCTGTGATATTTGCACTAACTACCATCACGCAATCTGAATCATTTACCTCCCAAATGTTTCCGGAACCGGCATAATGCCCAAAAACATCGTAGATACCTTCCATAATCCCTGGTCGATCATATGAGGCTGAATCCACGTTATTTGACATCATGACTGCTCTAGTAAATTTTTGAGCGAGATAAAGCTCCTCATTCGTATTTCTAGGAGAAGCAATAAGTGCGAATTGATCGCCTTGATGCTTAGAAAGCCCCGCAGCTGCCGTTGATATTGCTTCTTCCCAAGTCGTTTCTTCTAATTGTCCATTCTTTCTAACCATCGGTGATTTAATACGGTCACGATGGTTAGTGTATTCAAAACCAAACTTTCCTTTAAAGCAAAGATTGCCTTTATTAGTAGGGCTATTTAACTCTCCCACAGCCCTAATGACCTTATCGTACTTATTCACTTCATATGTTAATTGACACCCAACCGGACAGTCCGTACATACTGATTGTTCGTATTTCTGAGGTAAATCCCACTTGTGGTTTGTCTCTGTGAGAGCCCCAACTGGGCAAACATCTATACAAAGCCCACACATCTCGCAACCCGACTCCAAAAGAGATTCACCCATTGAAGTTCCCACTAAAACTTGACCTGCCCGCTCCGTAAGAGCCAAAGCGCCAATTCCTCTTACTTCGTCACAAGCCCGCACGCACCTTGCACACACAATACACAGGTTGTAGTCCCTGTCATAAAAAGGATCTTTAGTTTCAACTTGTAGGTTTCTATATTGAAATTCTAAAGGAGATACCATTGGTTGAGGGTGAAAACGAGTCGTATCTTTCAATTCGCATCTCTCATTTTTTGGACAAGTCACACATCTGTCTAGAACATCTACATGCCTTAAACAAATATCCTGAGGTCCACAGAGATCAATTCTATGGCACGTCAGACACCCGTGGGGGTGCTCAGAGAGTAGTAAGTCTAGGGTGGTATTACGAACAGAGTCAGTCGTTTCACCAATCGTGTTAACCACCATCCCATCACGAACAGGTAAAGTGCAGGATGCAGGTGCTCCGGGAGCACCTTCCACTTCAACAACACACATACGGCATGCGCCATATGGATCCATTCCTGGGTGATAACACAAGTATGGAATGTAGATTCCAGCGTCATTAGCAGCTTGCAGAACCATTTGCCCTGAAGTAGCTTGGATTTCGTGGCCGTTGACTATAATTTTTACTGACTTTTGATCTGTGGTGGTCAAAGTGTAGGTGCCTCCATTTTAGGGTCGAACACAAAATCTACATTAACTACTGAAGTCGGCGTTTCGCCTAAAACCTGTGCGCCTCTACGTGTATGCAATGGTGCAATAAATTTTTTAATTTCAATATCACCCTTGCCAAACATCTGATCTTTAAACTCAGAAGCGAAAGTTTTTAGAGCAGAAGCAACTGGATTGTAGCCCAATTGCCCATGGCCACATAGAGAACCGATTTTCATATTCTGTCCTACTTTTTCCATGAGCTCCAAATCTTCAGGTAACGAATTACCCAAACACGCACGATCTAAAATATCGAGAAGGTGACTTGTTCCCAATCTACACGGAAAACATTTGCCGCAGGATTCCATTTGGTCAAACGCAATAAGAACTCTGGTCAGATCGACTGATGAAGTATCTTGGTTACAAACTATAAGGCCACCTGAACCGAACATAGCACCTGCAGACGCCATTTCATCAAAATCCAACTGCATTCCAAATTGATCTCTACTCAGTAACCCTCCCAAGGGGCCCCCGGTTTGAAGAAATTTGATGTCTTTCCCTGACGGATCACCTCCGCCCATATGCTGAACAATGTCATTGATCGTGGTTCCAAAGGGCACTTCTACCAAACCTGGAAACTTAATGTGGCCAGACAGGCAAGCAATTGCAGTGCCTTTACTTTTCTCAGTGCCTATCGAAGCAAACCAATCAGAGCCATTTCGCAGAATCTCCGGGGCATAGGCAAGGGTTTTAATATTGTTAATATTGGAAGGAAATCCCCATACGCCATAGGCTGCGGGAAATGGTGGTCTGAAGCGTGGCATAGAACGTTTGCCTTCAACCGCTTCCATCAAAGCTGTTTCTTCTCCTGCAACATATGACTCTCCAACTAAAACCACTTCCATTTCAAAGGAAAATTCTGATCCTAGGATATTCTGGCCTAATAATCCTTCAGAATAACACTCCTTTATCGCTTTTCTTGTTCTATCAATGGGTGCCCAATGACCATGCCGTATAAAAACGATTCCGTTGGTGGCATTGGTAGCATAACCTGCCAGAATACATCCCTCGATCAAGCTAAGGGGATCTGTTTCAAGAATAGCCTTGTCGTTAAAAGCACCTGGGTCGCCTTCTTCACAATTGCAAAGAATATATTTTGTTTTGGCTTGGTTTCCTGCTAGGAACCCCCACTTCATACCAGTGGAAAAAGCTGCACCACCACGACCTCGTAGCCCCGAAGATTTTATAATTTCTAATACCTCAGAAGGAGTCATATCAGTCAGTGCAAGGTCCAGGCCAGCAAAGCCATTCTTAGCAATGTATTGATCAATATTTGCAGGTTCTATTTCACCAGCATTCCGTAAGGCAATCCTGAATTGCCCCTGCATCATTGGTAGATCTTCTAAATGCAAAATCCCATCCCAATCACCACCGACGCTAGCAAGCGCCAATTCTTTTGGAGGTT
>CAYMJY010000054.1:7249-8330 GCA_964391355.1 uncultured Dehalococcoidia bacterium
CCTAATCTAATCCATGGCTTTTGGCCTAATTGCTCCCAATTGCTCTTGGATCGTCGTAATAACTTTTCAAAGTGCTCAGACATCTTGGGAATCCTTTACCAAAGATTTAGTGATAGCCAAAGCCTTCTCTTTAGTCATTTTTCCTTCCAATCGATGATTGAACGAAACGGCGGGCCCGTGCGGGCACACACCAAGGCACGTATTTAACTTTAAGCCCAGAAGTTTGTCTTGGGTTTCACCTTCATTTTCTAAACCCAGTTCGTTTAGCATACTTTGCAAAAGATCTTGAGCCCCTAGAACATGACATGTTGGACCCCAGCAAACTTCGATTGAATTCTTTGGTGGTTCGGTAAAGCGGAAATTAGGATAGAAAGAAGCCACACCCCAGACTTCATTTATTGTAGAAGAAGCGGCAATTGATACTTCTTCTAACGCTTCTGAAGGAAGCCATCCCAATGCATCTTGAACAGATAATAGAGAAGAAAGCACCGTTATCGTCTTAAAGGGCTGAGATGCAATTGCGTTGCGAGCATTTTCACGTAGCGCGTTCGGGCTTGTGGTCATAGTGCCTCAGCGTTCGTGCTAAAAATCACGAACTCATTAATCGTAGCATAGAGATGCTCTATCAACAACAATGACAGCATTAGAAAATAATTCTCCACATTGCACGATTTGCATGTCGTCACACACGTATATTTGTGTCACAAACTTAAAGTTTTACTACTTTAGCCCATTCAACTCCTGCAATTCCTCTTATTTCTTCCAGTTGTGAATCGCTAAGTGGGTCGTCAAAACCAACAACCATTGTTGCCGCTCCTCTAGGGCCAGACCGACCTACTTCCATGAATGCGATATTCAAATCATGCGAGCCTGCAATGGTGCCAACTTTACCAATCATACCTGGTTGGTCTCGATGCGACATAAAAAGCATGTATGACGTTTGAGGTTGCATATCTAAGAAGAAATCATTAAGTCTGAGCAAATGAACGGCAGAACCAAAGGAACTACCCGCCAGGTAGACCCTTCCAGTGGAAGTCCGGACTTCCACTCCTACTAAGTTGGAATATTGAGAGTCAGGTTC
>CAYMJY010000055.1:0-6998 GCA_964391355.1 uncultured Dehalococcoidia bacterium
TTAGTCCACAATGGGGAAATTAATACGCATAGAGGTAACATCAACTGGATGACTGCCAGGGAAAAATCTATGTCGTCACCAGATTTTGGTGACGACATTCAAAAGATTTTCCCAATTATTCAACCAGGGCAAAGTGACACAGCTTCTTTGGATAATGCTTTTGAATTAATGCTACAAACTGGTAGGTCACTCCAGCATGTGATGATGACGCTTATACCTGAAGCAATCGGTGAAAGGATTTCAATATCCCAAGAGAAAAGAGATTTTTATGAATACCATGCCTGCATGATGGAGCCATGGGATGGACCTGCACTCGTAGCTTTTACTGACGGCAAGCGAATTGGAGCTGTTCTTGATAGAAACGGCCTACGGCCTTTTAGATATTTAGTCACTAATGATGACAGACTAATTATGGCTTCAGAAGTTGGTGTACTAGACATACCTCCAAGCCAAGTCGTCCTAAAGGAAAGAATCCGACCTGGAAGGATGTTTTTATTAGACCCTGAGCGAGGGGGAATTGTAGATGACGAAACTATAAAGAAAGAGTTGTCTGTCTCGAAACCCTATGGGAAGTGGCTTGCTGACAACCAGCTGCGTATTGAGGATTTACCTTCTTCAGACCCTGTACCTGCAAAAGGTGGTGCCGAGCTTACTCGATTACAGAAACTTTATGGTTATACGTATGAAGAACTAAAGATGTTAATTGAGCCGATGCTTTTTAACGGCTCAGAAGCAACTGGTTCTATGGGTAATGATGTACCTTTAGCTGTGCTTTCTGAGCGCCCTCAGCTTCTGTTTAATTATTTCAAGCAATTATTTGCCCAAGTTAGCAACCCACCCCTAGATGCAATCCGTGAGGAGTTAGTTACCTCTTTGGTGATGCGCTTGGGAGCCCAACAAAATATATTTACAGAGACACCTCAACATGCAAATCAGTTAAGAATTCCGACTCCAATTCTTAACAATACCGAAATGTCTCAAATTCAATCTCTTGGTGCAAATGGACTAAGGGCAAAAACGTTGAGTTCAGTATTTGAAATAGGAAAGAAAAAGGGCTCTCTTGAAGAGAAAATGGAATCCCTTTGTAAGGAAGCTTCTAAAGCAATTGATGCGGGTTATAGCATACTAGTTTTATCTGACAGGCAGGTTGACTCATCACATGCACCAATTCCAAGCTTGTTAGCAGTTTCTGGAATACACCACCATTTGATAAGAGAAGGAACTCGAACCAAAGTATCCATAGTAGTGGAATCTGGAGAGCCTAGGGAGGTCGCGCATTTAGCTTTATTAGTTGGTTATGGAGCTAGTGCTGTGAACCCTTACATTGTTTTCGATCTTATTAATGGCCTTGCCACTTCCAAGGACTTACCAGACCGGTTTGATTCAGACACTCTCAGCAAAAATTACATCAAAGCTGCAAATAAAGGGTTGCTGAAAATTATCTCCAAAATGGGGATCTCTACCACCCAAAGCTATCACGGAGCTCAAATATTTGAGGCGGTTGGTTTAAGCCAAGGATTAGTTGATCGTTATTTCACATGGACTTCTTCTCGGATAGGTGGAGTTGGCATAGAGTCACTAGAAGCTGACGTGCTAGATAGGCACGGAAAAGCGTTTCCTCAATCAGAAATTTCATCCTCTCAAGATTTAGAGGTTGGTGGTGCTTACCAGTGGCGGCGAGATGGCGAGTATCACATGTGGAACCCAAACACCATTGCTAAACTGCAATACGCAAGCCGCATGAATGATGCGGGAGCATACGAAGCTTTTGCTGCTCTATCAAATGAGCATGAAAGACTATTTTGTACACTTAGAGGTTTATTAGAGTTCAAGCAAACTGATATCTCAATTCCTATTGATGATGTTGAACCTGCTTCTGCAATTTTAAAACGATTCGCTACTGGAGCTATTTCGTTGGGTGCAATTAGCCGTGAAGCCCACGAGAGTATGGCAATTGCTATGAATAGGATTGGTGCAAGATCAAATAGTGGTGAAGGCGGAGAAGACCATCGGAGATATACACCCGATTCGAACGGAGATCAGCGCTTTAGTGCAATAAAGCAAGTAGCGTCCGGAAGGTTTGGTGTCACGACTAATTATTTGGTGAATGCTACTGATTTACAAATCAAAATGGCCCAGGGCGCCAAGCCCGGTGAGGGTGGGCAATTACCAGGGCATAAGGTCGATGAATACATCGGATGGATTCGCCATTCGACACCTGGAGTTGAACTGATTTCTCCTCCTCCTCACCATGATATTTACTCAATTGAGGATTTAGCTCAACTCATACACGATCTTAAAAACGTAAATCCAGAAGCAAGGATTCATGTCAAGCTTGTAGCTGAAGTTGGAGTCGGAACAATTGCAGCCGGTGTTTCAAAAGCTCATGGTGACGTTGTTCTAATAAGTGGTGACACAGGTGGAACTGGAGCCTCTCCTGAATCATCTATCAAGCATGCTGGACTCCCATGGGAATTAGGTATTGCGGAAACACAGCAAGTATTGGTAGCAAACGATTTGCGTGGTCGAATTGTCGTTCAAGCCGATGGTCAACTTAAAACTGGTCGAGACGTTGCAATAGCATGCCTATTAGGAGCTGATGAATTTGGAATCGCGACTGCTGCTCTTATAACTCAAGGTTGTATCATGCTCCGAAAATGCCATTTGAACACTTGCTCAGTTGGAGTTGCAACACAAGATCCCGAGCTTAGGAAGCACTTTACAGGAAAACCAGAACACCTAATCAATTACTTTACTTTTGTAGCGGAAGAATTGCGCGAAATCATGGCGCAACTCGGTTTCAAATCAATTGATGAAATGGTGGGGCGTGTGGATAAGCTAGAAACCAGTGGAGTCATTGATCATTGGTGGAAAACCAAAGGAATTGATCTAAGCGAACTGTTGGCTTGGCCTGAAGCGTCTCCCGGTGTTTCTCGGTTTGCAAACACAATTCAAGATCATGGTCTAGAGAATGCTTTAGATCAGAAGTTAATTAAGTTGTCAGAAAAAGCTATCAAGAATAAAACACCGGTTGAAATAAATCTTCCAATAACCAACGCAAACCGAACAGTAGGTGCGATGTTGAGTGGAGAAATTGCGAAAAGCTACGGCGAGGAAGGCTTACCCGAACGCACTATTAGTATCAATTTCTCGGGCTCTGCTGGTCAGAGTTTTGGTGCATTCCTTTCTAAAGGCCTTGATTTCCAACTAAGTGGAGATGCTAATGATTATTTTGGAAAGGGGATGTCTGGTGGGACGATTGCAGTGAAACCGCCCCATGAGAGTCCTTTCGTACCCGAAGAAAATATTATAGTCGGCAATGTTGGTCTGTACGGTGCAACAGGGGGAGAAGCATTCATTCGAGGACTTGTTGGGGAGCGATTCTGTGTCAGAAACAGTGGTGCAAATGCTGTTGTGGAAGGCCTAGGGGACCACGGAGCCGAGTATATGACCAACGGTCGATTAGTAGTACTAGGACCAACAGGTAGGAATTTTGCAGCTGGCATGAGTGGTGGTATTGCTTATATTCTTGATGAAGGTGGTGATTTCAGTTCACGTTGCAATCAAGAAATGGTAGATCTGGAATCATTAGATGATCCGGATGATATCCAAGAACTAAAGGGATTAATCGAAGCTCACTTGAATTATACAGGCAGCTTAAACGCAGAACGTATATTAAACTCTTGGGCAGAGTACACTACTAAATTTATCAAAGTGTACCCTAAAGATTATAGAAGAGTACTGGAAGCTCAAAAAACGTTAAACACGGAGGCTCACACAGGTGGGTAAAGGCACAGGTTTCATAGAATTCGATAGAGAGCTGCCTGGGCGCAGGTCAATTGCAGATCGTATTAAAGACTATCGTGAAGTATATGAGTTATGGCCCAAAGAAAGCGTAGAGCAACAAGGTGCTCGATGCATGGATTGTGGTTTGCCTTTTTGCCACCAAGCATGCCCTCTGGGGAATTTGATTCCTGATTGGAATGATCTCATCTACAAAGGAAATTGGCGCGAGGCGTTAGTAGCGCTCCATGCTACGAATAATTTCCCCGAATTTACTGGCAGAATTTGCCCAGCGCCCTGCGAAGCGTCTTGCGTTTTATCAATCAATTCTGATCCAGTGACGATAGAACACATCGAAAAAGCAATTGCGGATCATGGCTTTCAAGAGGGATGGATCGTTCCTGAGGTACCTTCAAAAAGAACAGGGAAGAAAGTAGCCGTTGTAGGATCAGGGCCTTCAGGCTTAGCGGCTGCTCAGCAATTAAACCGTGCGGGGCACAAGGTAACTGTTTTTGAACGTGATGAAGTTGTCGGGGGTTTATTGGCATTAGGAATTCCTGATTTCAAGCTTGAAAAACACGTAGTCAATAATCGCGTTGAAATAATGCGAGAAGAGGGAATTGAATTCAAGACCAGCTGCAACGTGGGCTTAGATATTACCGGAGTTCAACTAAAAGAAGAGTTTGACGCGATTTGCCTCGCCGGAGGGTCTACAGTACCCCGTAGGCTTGGGATCGAAGGAGAAGGACTCGATGGTGTTCACCTTGCTATGGATTATTTATCTCAACAAAATAGAATCAACCGCGGGGAAGAAAACTCAGCCCATCCAAGAATTTCTGCGAAAAACAAAAGAGTGGTTATATTAGGTGGTGGAGATACCGGAGCTGATTGTTTGGGTACTGCCCATCGGCAAGGCGCTGAAGTAGTTTACCAGTATGAAATCTTACCTGAACCACCTACGCAAAGATCAGAATCAAATCCATGGCCGCTATGGCCTATGGTTTTCAGAACATCTAGTGCACATGAAGAAGGAGGGCTTAGGGACTACAGCATACTCACTAAGTCTTTTTTGGGTACCAATGGAAAGCTGAGTGCTTTGGAGGGTGTTAAAGTGGAATGGGAGTCCGCATCACAGGGTGGGCGGGCGTCAATGAAAGAGGTTGAAGGAAGTGCTTTTCACCTAAAGGTTGACTTAGTGCTCCTCGCTCTCGGTTTCCTTCATCCTCAACGTGAAGGTTTACTCGAACAATTAGATGTGGCGCTAGATAACAGAGGCAACGTAAAAACCAATACAGATAAAATGACTAGTATTGACGGTGTATTTGCAGCTGGCGATATGTCCCGAGGGCAATCTTTGGTAGTGTGGGCTATAGCTGAAGGAAGGCAAGCTGCTTACGGAATTGATAAGTTTCTAATGGGCTCTACTGAACTACCCAGCGTTGATTTACGGGGCTGGGTTTAATAGAGCATAAATGACTCAAGCTAAAATTGTTAAAACCACTCTAGAATGGAATGAACGAGGACTTCAGAGAACTCTCAGTGGTCTTACTTTAAGCGATCTGCACCACCGTCCTAATGCCCATTCAAACCCTATAGGATGGCTCGTGTGGCACGGTACGCGAGTAGAAGATAGAACTGTTGCTGATTTAGCTGACCAACCACAAATATGGATTAGCGCAAAATGGTATTTAACATTCAATAGAGAGCCAGATCCACTTGACAGAGGATTTGGTCACACAACGGAGCAAGTTAGCTCTTTCAGGTGTCCCAGCTTAGATGCGCTAGTTAGCTACCACGCAGAAGTTCGTAAAAACACTTTGCGTTTCTTAGATGCGCTGCCTGACAGCCAACTCAGCCGTGAGGTGGAAACAGACCATGGTCCAAACACGGTTGCTCAAAGGCTTGCAAATTTACTAAATGAGATGATCATACATGGTGGGCAAGCAGCATACGTAAGAGGGCTCTTCCAAGGCCCTGACTGGTCTAAAACATAAAACCGAGGCCAAGATGCATTTTCAAGCATTAACCAAGCAACAGCGAAAAGTCATTCGTGCTTGGTGTATGTATGATTGGGCAAATTCGGGGTTCGCTACTAGTGGAATTGCTGCAATTCTACCGGTGTATTTCGTTTTCTTGTTTAAAGATGCAATGGGAGACGAAGCTGTTTTCTTAGGAATTAGCTTTACCGGAAGCTCAATGTGGAGTTTAGCTACCGCGATTTCTACAGGGTTTGTTGCACTTACAAGCCCAATACTAGGCGTAATAGCAGACAGAGTCGCTATTAAAAAAACTTTGCTCTGGACCTATACAATTACAGGTTGTCTTTTCACGGCTCTCTCATTTTTTTCAGTTTATTCACCATCGCCATGGGCATGGCTTTTAGGAACTTTTTTGATTGGGAATGTCGGATTTGCGGGAAGTTTAGTTTTCTACAATTCCCTGCTTCCACACATAACGCCACACAGGGATTTACTTGATGAAGTAAGTTCTAAAGGTTATGCGTACGGCTACGTTGGTGGTGGATTATTGCTTCTAATTCATTTAGTTTTAAACCTCTTATCGTCAGGGACTGACTATGCAGACCTGGTAACGAGATTATCGCTCGGGTCTATAGGCATTTGGTGGTTCCTGTGGGCAATATGGACTTTGAAAGTCGTACCCGAGCCCTTGATTGAAAATCCAGTAAAGGGTCTGAAGCCACTTTCAGCGATTAAACTTTCAGTTACTGAACTCAAAAAAACATTCTCTGAATTGCGTCGCTTCAAAGTTATCCTAATTTATTTAGGTGTTTACTTGCTTTTTAATGACGGTATCCAGACAGTAATGGCAATTGCAGGTGCTTTCGCAGCTGATACGCTGGGTATACCTCTTACCTTCAATATGCTGACAATTTTAATTATTCAATTTGTTGCCGCTTTTGGGGCCCTGCTCTTCAACCGTATTGCAAAAGCAACGAGTACTAAAAAAGCACTTTCGGTTTCTTTGATAGGCTGGTCTTTGATCGTTTTACTTGGTGTGGGTTTCGCACCACTTGAGCCAAAGGGTCATGAAAATCATGACTATAGGCTCACATACACTCATGGTTCAAACAATTATTTTATTGAATCCATACCGGATTTATCCGACTCAAAAATGGACACAATTTGGGCGAATAGAATCGAAGGTTTTGTTATAGAAAATTCAAGCATCCTTTCTTCAAAAGATGCATATGCACT
>CAYMJY010000055.1:7098-8315 GCA_964391355.1 uncultured Dehalococcoidia bacterium
AGTCTTTTTGCTCAGATTTCTCCCCAAGCTAAAAGTGCTGAATTTTTCTCATTCTTCGGATTTATGGGCAGAGCCTCTTCAGTGTTTGGCCCCATGCTTTACATAGCTGTGACAGGGTTTTTTGACACACGCACCGCAATAGTTTCAATCGTGGTCATAATCATATTGGGAACAATAGGACTACGGTGGGTAAATATAGAAGAAGGAATTAGGGTCGCAAAAGAAGAAGATGAGCGCCTAGCTAGTTCAAAGCCCAATTAAGCTTTACCACCTTCTTTTATTGAACTGATTTTGCTGTAAGCTAATTCAGGCCAGTCGATGGTTATTCCGTCAAGGTTTAATTCCATCGCTGCACTTATTTCATCGGGTGAGCTAAATCCCCAAGCTCCAACATATAGTCCGTTTTGATGTGCAAGTTCAACGACTTCTTTATTCAAATTTCCGATGTAAGGCAAAAAACCTTCTATTCCATTTGAAACGCAAAAACTCACGTCTTCGGTAGTACTGCTCAAAAGCAACAGTCCGTGTAAAGGAGCGTCGGGGAAAATTTGTTTCGATTTCAAAATTTGATTTGGAAGGAAAGATATAATAGATATTCCGGGAATTGGGAGTCTTGATCTAGAGTCATCCTGTTTACTGCTCTCATCTCCCAAAGATTTATCCCATACCTTTTTGATACATTTAAGAAGATATTCTTCGTCTGATTTGATTTCAACAAAAATATGAGCCCTATATTTATATCGCGCTAGAACTTCTTCGAATGTTGGGACTTTTTCAGATGAAAATTTTTTATCAAACCACGATCCTGCATCCAGATCTTTTATTTGTTCAAGGCTAAGTTCAGAAATTAATCCAGATCCATTTGTTGTCCTATTGACTGAGTCATCATGCATGACAATAGGCACGCTATCGTTAGAAAGGTGTACATCTAATTCAATATATGGGAAACCTGAATTAACGGCATCATCAAAACTCGCCAGCGTATTTTCTGGATTTCTAGAGGAGTAACCACGATGTGCGATTAATTCAATCAATCCTAACCGACGATCCTAACGCAAAGCCCTGATGATCAGGGCTTTGCGTTCAAATTTAATAGAGGTACAACTGCTATCCTGCGGCGATTTCATTGCCTGGAACTGAATCCTTACTGAAAGTTCCAGTTGGTGCTTCAACCTTGCGCTCATCAATATCCGAACCTTCTTTATCGTGATCGTAGC
>CAYMJY010000056.1:0-8044 GCA_964391355.1 uncultured Dehalococcoidia bacterium
ATGATAGTAAGTGGACAGTGCAAAAGCACATAGCTCCATCAGTATGGGGCCATCGTCCAGTGCAGAGTGCAGGAGCACCTGCTTCGTAAACAAATTAGATACAGGCAGAGGAGATTATTATGGCAACTGTTACGTTAACTGAAGCGGCAACGAGTAAGTACGCTGAGACTGGTGCCGTTTCCAACAATATAAAAGTCCACTACAACGAGGCTGGCGCTGGTCATCCTGTGATTTTTTTACATGGAAGTGGCCCAGGAGCGAGTTCATGGAGTAATTTTGCGAGAAACGTTGGCCCATTTTCCGAAAAATACCGCGCAATTTTAATGGACCAACCCGGATATAACAAAACTGATGTTCGTGTTATTGAAAACGGTGAGACTAGATCTCAAGTCAACGGTAATTCTGTCGTTGGGTTGATGGACGCACTTGGAATAGAAAAAGCTAGCTTGGTTGGCAATTCTATGGGCGGTGCAACAGCTTTAAATGTTGCTGTTGACTTTCCTGACCGCATCGAAAAACTAGTTCTTATGGGGTCTGGCTCAGGAGGAGGAGCAAATATATTCAACCAACAACCGACTGAAGGCAGCAAGGTTTTGAATGAAGTTTTTGACGACCCTTCGGTAGCTGGATTCAGAAAACTAATCAACATAATGCTCTATGACGGGTCTACTGTGTCTGATGAAATTCTAGAGCAGAGATACCAATCAACTGTAGGGAATATGGCTCATGTTGAAGCCCGTGCGAAATCTTCAAATGCTTCAAGGGATATCAGCACTTTGCTTGGTGACATTACTGCGCCAACGCTAATCATTCATGGGTTTAATGACAGAGTTGTTCCGTTTGAGAATAGCCTTCGCCTTCTAGCTGCAATAACCACTTCAAAGCTTATTGCATTTCAAAAATGTGGACATTGGGCACAATTTGAACATGCAGATGAATTTAATAGGTTGGTTCTCGATTTCTTAGATAACGGATAGAAGCTAGAGGGGTGAAAAGAATTTCTTTTCACCCCTCTTAATTTTGGATCAAGGGAGACTCAGATTTAAGTCCTGCATTGCCTACCTTCTAATAATAGATAAGAATTTAGAATGATAAATTCATTAATGCGTTAATAGTCATTCAAAGAGCCCTTCATTTTTAAAGCGGAGTATCACCTTTTAGAGTGATCCTGTGCATAACACGCCTGTACCCGTGGTAATCGTTTATGGGATTGTGTAACGAGCATCGATTGTCCCAGAAAACTAGTGACCCTGCCTCCCATTTAATCCTGCAAGTGAATTCGGGCTTAACACAATGTTCGTACAAATATTGAAGAAGTGGTTTGCTCTCTTCTTCAGTCCAACCATCGAACCGAACAGTGTGACCAAGGTTGATATACAACGCTTTCTTTTTTGTCTCAGGGTGGGTACGAACAACTGGATGTGAAGATTGAAACTCACCAGCATCCTGCCTTCCATTATCTTTTATCCTGTCCTCTCTTGTCTTAGAGGCATCCGCTTTTAGCGAGCTGTGGATGGCATACATCCCACTTAGTACTTCTTTTAACCCATTAGATAAGCCTTCATAGGCAGAATACAAATTAGCAAAAATGGTATCACCACCAATTGGTGGAACCTGTTTTGCCAAGAGCATAGTTCCAAGAGGGGGCTCGTTTAGGTATGCAGTATCCGTGTGCCAAGTGCCACCAAAATTAACCGTCTCGTCTTCCAGCTTAATTATAGGATTGATATATGGATAGCCCGGCAGACCTTGAATAAACGGATATTCGCTAGGTTCACCAAATTTTTCAGCAAAATCCATGTACTGATCAGAAGTAATATTCTGGTCCCTTAAAACAATCACATTATGATTGAGAAATGCTCTTCTTATTTCTGAAATCACATGTTTATTAGGACTTTCAGAGATGTAAACACCTTTGATTTCAGCACCTATAGATCCAGATAATGGTTCTACACTGATGTTGTCGTACTGTTCATTCATGAGCTGCCTTACATTGTGAATTCTTAAAAAGCTAAGCTGTCACAGCTGATATTTCTATGGAAGTTTATAAAAACAGAATATGCTTACCATCAACTGTTGTCGAGCCATTCTTTAATCACGGTATCAGTGTGCTCACCCAAATCAGGAGAGGGCCCATTAGGACCAGTTTCCGCTTCTGAAAAATTAAAAGGTGAGTTTGCGACTTGCCAAGTGCCGAGGCGCTTGTGAGGTATAGTGCTAATCATTTTCCGGAATTGGATTTGAGGGTCTGTTGTTACCTGTGCTATATCTAAAACAGGTGCAGCGGGAGTACCTGCATTCTCCAATCTTTCAATCCAATACGAGGTAGGCTTTTTCGATAGTGCTTCGGAAAATTCATTTTCTAAGAGTGTGCGGTTTTGTACCCTCTTTAAATTAGTATCAAATCTAGGATCACTTCCTAGTGAATTAAGTTCAACTGCCTCGCATGTTTTCTTCCACAGCATCAAATCATCATTTAATAACGCGATCACAATATGCCCATCTTTTGTGGCGAAACTCTGGAAAGGCGCTGCTGATGGATGCCTAGAGCCTAACCGCTGCGGAACTTCATTGGTCGCGAAATAACGACTGAATCCATTTTCCATCAAGGTAACCTGACAATCGAGCATAGAAATATCTATGTGCTGGCCCTTCCCAGTTGCATGACGTTGATGGAGAGCAGAAGTGATGGAAAGGGCCGTGAACAAACCGGCTAAACTGTCTCCCAATGAAACACCCGGCCTTAAGGGTGGCCCATTTTGCTCGCCAGTGACACTCATCAACCCACCCATAGCTTGAACTACTGCATCGAGTGCTGGTTTTTTTGAATAAGGGCCATTTTGACCGAAACCTGTTATCGAGGCATAGATAAGACGTTGATTTAATTTTTCAAGTTGACTAAAACCTAAACCTACAGAATCCATTGTCCCTGGAGTGTAATTCTCGATAAAGATATCTGCTTTGGTTGCTAAGGATTTTACAAGCTGCAAACCGTCTTCTTCAAACACATCTGCAGTAACACTTCTTTTACCGCGATTGACACTCATGAAATAAGCAGCATCACCTCCGATTTTAGGGCCAAGATTCCTTGCGAGGTCACCATTGGGAGGTCTTTCAATTTTAACTACATCTGCTCCAAGGTCAGCAAGAAGTGCAGTGCAGAATGGCCCAGAAAGGATTCTGCTTAAATCAAGAACTTTTAAACCAGCCAAAGGACCAACCATATTTGCTCCATTTAAATAAGTTGAGCTTGAAGATACACAATCATTTACATAAGTGCCAAATTTATCGTACTGTTGTAATTTAGCAATCAATTGAATTGAGGTGTAGACATGCCTGAACTAACCCAAAATCACTATGTAGAAGTTAATGGGCATCAAATCCGGTATATAGAGCAAGGATCAGGAAAACCAATTATTTTCCAATCTGGATTGGGATTTGATGCATCAAGCGACCAATTTATACCTACAATGCACCTTCTTTCCCAGAAATATAGGGTAATATCTTTTGATCGGTTTGGCTGGGGTCTTTCAGACAGGCCTGAGGCTGGTTACTCGTTCGAAGCTTGGACTGCTTTGACAACTGGGTTCATGGATGCGCTCAAGATTGAACAAGCAGCTCTTGTTGGACATACACTCGGTGGGTGGGTGGCCGCGCTAGTGGCACATCAACACCCCGAAAGAGTGACTCATTTAATTCTAGCCAATACCGCAGGTCTAAACTCGATTGCTCCCACTCCTGCTCAAAATTATAAAATTCCCGATAGAGAGGGACTCAGGAATAGCCTTGAGAGAACTTTTGCCGGTGCTGTGGAAATCACGGAATCGATGGTCGAGGAACAAGTATCGCGTGCAACAAAGCACACTAGTGCTGCATCGGCATATTCTGAAATTCTTCGATATGTTAATGATCCTGAAATTCGAAAGGCTTTTTGGCTTCCGGATCGACTCGCAGATATTTCAATTCCCTCAATGGTGGTTTGGGGAGCTGACGATCATATAATTGGACCTGAGCATGGGGAACAAGCTGCAGATCTGTTACCAAATGGTCAATTAATACTTGTTGATAATGGTGAACATATTCCACCTGCGCGCAAACCTGCGGAATTTGCGGGCATTGTCGAGAAATTCCTTGGAGAAAATTAACGAACTAAGTTCTTTCAATTAATACTGGACTTTCTCCTAATTTGTAGCGATACGTTTCAGTTTTGCTTACAGCGTCAGTTACCAGCCTTTCAATATCAAGGTTGGTTTCAGCTGACAAGGCTTCTTTATAGCTGACTTTAGTGGATGGTGATTTAGGTACAAAAAGAGTGCAGCAATCTTCATCAGGTAAAATTGAAATTGAGTAAGTTTTGATTTGTTGGGCCTGGTGAATAATCTCAGACTTATCCATGCCGATGAGAGGTCTTAAGATAGGATGAGCAGCTGCTTCATCAACAGTTGCCATGTTAATAAGAGTTTGTGACCCGACTTGCCCTAAGCTTTCCCCAGTTACTAATGCTCTTGCACCGTTGGTTTTTGCAATTAATTCTGCAATTCTGAACATGAACCTTCTGTAGATGACTACCCGTAGTGGGCCAGGTACACTTAATATGATTTCTTGTTGCAACGGCGCAAAAGGAACTAAATGTAAGAACGTATTTAGTTGAAATTCGGTAAGCCTCGTAGCTAAATCCATAGCTTTCTCTCTAGACCTTCCTTCAACCAAAGGGAAACTATGGAAGTGAATTAGAGAGGCCTCGCAACCTCTTTTGATCATCCGCCATGCTGCTACCGGCGAATCTATTCCTCCTGACATTAGAACTGCAACCTTGCCTCCTGTACCCGTAGGTAACCCGCCCATACCTTCTTCATCTCTTGACCAGACAAATGCATCTTTTGACAAGACATCGACGTGAATATCTAGTTCCGGGTTACTAAGATCAACCTTTGCACCTGAAGAATGTTCAACCAATGCCCCTAAGCTCACATTCATTTCTCTCGAAGACCATTCAAATTTTTTATCAGAACGATGTGAACTAATCCTGAAAGTAGCAAAATCAGAGTCTGATGCTAATGAATTAACTGCACTGGCTATTTCGTTAAAATCTGCTGGCACTCTTCGCACTAAAGAAAACTTTACTGCTCCGGGCACCATGGAAATGACTTTTTTTATGGCGCCCCAATCAGCATTACTTTCTAATTTAAGTCTTATTAGAAGATGATGTGAAACAACTTCAGAGACTCCAAGATTTCGAGTTACTTTCTTTAGGTGTTTAGCTAGCGCCTGTAGAAAAACAGGCCTATTCCGACCCTTCAATGCGACTTCATGCACGCGTACAACAATTTCAAAAGAGTTTTCCATGATCATATTCTACCTTTAAGCGATAAAATTTCTATTTATGTTGATTGCTTGGGGCTATATGCTCATCATATGGGAAAAATAAAAGAGGAAAGACCAATTCGCGAACTCAACCCTGAAGAATTATTGACTATCTATGAAGACATGATCCTTGTTCGTACTTTAGACGAACGAGTATGGACGCTGAACCGACAAGGAAAAGCCGCAATAGTTGCTTCTTCCCAAGGACACGAAGCGGCACAACTTGGTAGTGTTTGGGCACTTCGTGAATTTGCAGATTCTTATTTTTGTTTTACTTACTACCGTGACATGGGTGTATGCGTAGCACAGGGATTAACTCCTCAAGATGTACTTTTGGGGTTTTTAGCTAAAAAGGGCGAACCGATTTCTGATGCGCGTCAATTCCCCTTACATGGTGCATCTATCGAAAAGGGTTTTATGAATCTGTCAAATGTAGTTGGCACCCATGTTCCACATGCAGTTGGATGGGCTTTGGCTTCTAAAATTAATAAATCTTCAACTGTAACCGCAGTCTATTTTGGTGATGGAGCTGCCAGTCAAGGTGAAATTCATGAAGCTATGAACTTTGCTGCAGTGCATAAATTGCCAGTCTTATTTTTATGTGAAAATAATCGTTATGCGATTTCCGTTCCGATTGAGCGTCAAATGGCTATAACGAACGTAGCAGACAGAGCTCAAGGTTACGGGATGCCAGGTATTACAGTAGATGGGACTGATGTTCAGGCAGTTTTCGAGGCAACTGGAGAAGCTATTCTGAGAGCAGTAAAAGGACTGGGACCAACCTTAATCGAATACCAAGTTGAGCGGTATTTGCCCCACACAAGTGATGATGACGACTCCACTTACCGCCTTCCAGAAGATATAGAGAATAGTAAACTGAATGACCCACTTAAAAAACTGAGAGACTTACTTCACTCAAAGGGCGTTCTTGACGATAAGCGTGAATTAGAATTAAAAAATATCGCAAAGCAAAAAGTAAACCAAGCCACTGAATTAGCAGAAAATGCTCCTTATCCCAACGCTGATGACGTCCTTGAACACGTTTACGGAGACTACCCATGAACCCAAGGTTTGATAACTAATGCCGATTCTTAATGTAATTGAAGCAGTGAGAGATGCCATGAGAGAGGAAATGGAAAATGACCCATCCGTTTTCATCATGGGTGAGGACGTTGGAAAACGTGGGGGAGTATTTTTAGCTACTCAGGGATTTTTAGAACAATTCGGGGAACACAGAGTTATCGATACTCCATTGGCAGAATCGGGGATCGCAGGAATCGCGGTCGGTGCGGCTATGGCAGGTTTAAGACCTATAGCAGAAATACAATTTGCAGATTTTATTTGGCCAACTATGAACCAAATTGTTGGTGAGGCAGCAAGAGCAAGGTACGGAACAAAGAGTGAGGTTAATGTTCCGATGGTCGTTCGTAGCCCATACGGAGGGCAAGTAAGAGGTGGGCTTTTTCATTCACAGTCAGTTGAAGCATATTTTGCTCATACTCCTGGTCTCAAGGTAGTGGCACCTGCAACTCCTTATGACGCTAAGGGGCTATTAAAAACAGCTATAAGAGACAATGACCCAGTAATTTTCCTAGAACATAAAAGAACTTACAGATCTGTCCGGGGAGAAGTTCCAGAAACTGAATTTACCATTCCTATAGGTTCCGCAGATATAAAACGTGATGGTAAAGACGCAACTATAGTTACTTACGGATTGACAGTTCATTACGCTTTACAAGCAGCGGAGGTTCTAGACAAAGAAGGAATTCAAATTGAAGTAGTGGATCTTCGTTCGATACGTCCTCTGGATTCGGATTGCATAATTAATTCCGTTGTTAAAACCAATCGATTGTTAGTTTTACATGAAGATAACCTGACAGGGGGAATAGGAGCGGAAATAAGCGCAATTGTTTCTGAACACGCATTTGATTCTTTGGACGCACCAATCATGCGGTGTGCTGGATTAGATATTCCGGCGATGCCATTTGCACCTACATTAGAGTCTGCGTACATGCCTAGCTTAGATCGTATTCTTGCTACTATGCGTAAATTGTTGGCATACTAGAGAGAAATAAATAAGAAATGAACAGTGTGGTGAGAGTATAAATGCCAGCAATAATTCAGTTACCCCAAGTAGGCGAGTCTGTAACAGAGGGGATAATAGAAAAATGGCTTGTTAAACCTGGAGATAGGGTTGAGAAATATGACCCCATGGTTGAGATAAGTACGGATAAAGTAAATATGGAAGTCCCAGCTCCATTTTCAGGTGTTATTTTAAGATTGCTTGCAAAAGAAGGCGATACTGTTCAGATGGGAAAACCTATAGCTGAACTTGAAATTGAAGGACAAATTGGCGAGGCTGCTGATGTTGATGAAGAACCTTTGGATTTAGTAGAAAATTTTGATAGAGAGGCAGAGCGTAGAGCTAGAGTAGGTGAATTTCTAGAAGAAGTTCGGTCTGTCGGCCCAACTGGATCAGGTGAAGGTGGACTCGGAAGACCTGATGCAGATACTGTCACGTCTGTGGACCCAGATTCCGACGCATTGCAGAAACTCGATGATTCACAACCATATGAAAGACTATCGCCTCTAGTTAGAAAGATGATTGAACAATACCAATTGAACCCTAATGAAATTGAAGGATCTGGCAGGGGCGGAAGAGTGACTAAGCAAGATGTAA
>CAYMJY010000057.1:0-8019 GCA_964391355.1 uncultured Dehalococcoidia bacterium
GATTTGCTCAAATAGGGACTTAGATCCCAGTTTGGGTAGCGCAGTTGTGCGCTTTTTATCGTTTGTTTAGTCCAAAACGGATCACCTGGTAAGGGAACCCCAAAGCAATGCAATTGTTCAGGAGAAGCATTATTAAAAATAATATGCCATGGATGGGATTCTCCTGAGTACTGCCAAGCTGTAAACCCAACTAAATCATTCGTCGCAATTTTGTAGCTAGCAGTCATCGCATATCTATAGCCTTTTTCGTTCGTAAGATTTGTGCCTCTATGAAAAACATCAATGCTATAAGCAAAAACACTTCCTGCTGGCGCAGCTGCAGATCTCTCAAATTCACTTAATTTTGATTGCAGTTTTTTATCATGTGGGTCTTTTATGAACCAATTAATGGCTTCAGGAATTGTATTGCTGTCTCTTTTCAAAACATAATGGGTTGCACCATCTTCTTCGCCAACATCTGTAAGGTATATTAAAAAGTTCACGGTATTTAACTTGCTATCCTCAGAGGGCACGGTCAAAGTGTGGTTTCTGAAATCACAATGCCAAGGCTGATTAAAATCAGCATCACCAGCATACTTTGCCCATGTTGCCGCAGCCTCTAACCTAACGTTATTAGTGTCCAGAGCTTTTTGTGCAAAATTAATTAGCTCAGGATGCACCCCTAAAAGATTCAAGTAGGGTGAACAATTGGCAGGAATCGAGAATAAATTAGAAAACTGTTCATCTGCAAATCTATGCTCATCTTGGTTGGTATTAACTAAAGGATTCCCTCCGACTTTCTGACCATACAGAGCCTTGAAATCAGCAACAGCAGATTTGACTTCTTCACTGGAAAAGAAATTGGGAATTACAACAGCGCCATCTTCTTTCCAAGCTTTGATTGCATGTTCTGAGAATCTTTCAGGCATATAGCACTCTTAGTTTTAAGCTAATATAGCTCGTGTATTAAACTCCATAAATCAAAATGCTAAGCATAGCTAATAGCAAACCAGCAGCAGGCCATACGATCCAGTACTGGGTTTCAATTTTTGTTTGCTCTTGATTTGCTGCTTTGATGAAATACTTCCTAACCCACCAGGCTATGAAAACTCCCAGCGCAGCTAGACCAATAATGATTAATGAATCAAAGAATACGTACAAAAACATTGTCCCAAGGTAAGCAGGGACGAAAATCACAAGGTAGTGCCAGTTCATACCAACCCACCCTTAGTTATTGGATGATATTTCCTGTTCATACTTCACTTAGGAAATGATTGAAAACATTCGATAATAGTTTTGAGACATTGTTATCAAAATTATTGAATGGCAAACTTCCGCAAAATGTTATTGAGCCAGTTGAAAAAACAGCACCCCCAGCGGGGTTTTCAAAGTACAGCATGTCCGCCCTAATTAATTCTTCGTTCTTCACTCCGGGCAAATTGGTCAAATGAGTAAGTTGTTCTTCGGGAACTAATACAAACGTTGAATTATGTTTTTCAGAAGTAGCTACAATTACCGCATTTTCAGGTGAACCTAGAAACGGATCATACCTATCAAGTTCAAACCCGGCAGCACCATTACCGCTGAATCCAAATTCCCCGATCAAATCATCGTCAATATTTTCGAACATCCAGTTAAATTTCTCACTGTAGCTTTCGCTTGTTCGTCGGTAGTAAGAGCCATAAAACTGACCTTGAGCAGAAAAACCAACACCTGCTAGGATTTGCGGTGGTCGTCCACTACGTCGCCACAGACCACCATAAATACCATCGAAAGCATTGTAGTATTCCCCCGGTTCAGCGGCCCAGGCACGAATGCCTCCTTCACCACGGCGAATCTCTATTAACGAATGATTCTCAGGGTGTATGGCTACTCTCCAATAAAAACCATTTCCACCTAGATACGCTAACTTTCCTCCATGGTCTCTGTATTCTTGAAGAGCATCGAGCGTAGCTTTTGTGTGGTACTCAGGATGGGATCCGGTTGTTACCATGGAATAGTTACTAAGCAGCCCAACTCCCTCAGCATCTAGTTCGTAGTCTGTTATCACATCAAATTCATATCCTTGATTTTCCATCCAAGAAGTCAGATGGCTATCTGCCTGAAAATGACGTAATCCAGAGCACTCACTTGCACCAAATGTAAGATAGCCAGAACGTAAATTAAATAAAGGCCTGTGGTAACTCGCGTGGCAAATACCACTTCTGTCGGAATGGAAATTGTAGGTGGATAAACCATACTCCGGGAATTCCGCGGCGTTCCAAGGATATGCGTCCCAATTAGCAATTTTATCTAGCCAACTTTTGTTGTAATCAGGACGAGCATGGTTTCCATATATAGTGTATGTGAATGTAGACGCAAGGTAGGCCAAACGGGAAGTCTGTTTTCCTTTTGGCGGGCAGATAAAAAGAGGAATAGTGTCGTAATACCCACCTTGTGTTAGGCGAATTCCGTATATACCAGATTTGTGATCTTTGGGTATTTTTATGACAAAATCCGTTTCCCACTCGAAGTCATAAATATCGTCTTCATGAAAGTGAATTGCCGCATATTGGCTCGCGGAATGAGTCCATGACATTTCTGAACCATCCCAACTAGAACTCGTCATCGCTCTACTTGGGTAGTTAATGAGCTGACCTTCAAACCCATAGGGTCCGTTGTCATGTACTTTGGTCGTCGGTATTCCAATTGAGAAATCCCAAAATGCGAAAACTGGGAGCGTAGAAATCTCAGTGCGAGTCGCATGTGCACTTAGCGACTGGTTATTATTAAAGATTATCGGAGCTTCAATTTTGCCATTAAAATGCAATGAAGCTTGATTGTCTGCACTGGCTGCAACAACTACCGTGCTTGAGGGAATGGATCCTAGTTTTGCAATTCCTTCAAATTGTGTGGCTGCTGTTTTTACACTTCCAGAGTCATAAAAACCAACACTAATAGTTTTAGTGCTAATGCTGTAACTGGCCCACAAATCAGCCCATTTCCTTTCTTGGATTTTTATAGGCAAGAAAGCAATGACCCAATCCCCGCTATCCATTAGCACTCCTACTTCTGGTTGACCTGAGTCATTAAGACCCATTCGAAAAATGGAGCCAACATTTGGAGACCCGATTGAACAAACTATTTGGGCTCCTTTTGATATCAGTGTGGGCCAAATTTTAGCGCTGATAAAAAAATCATCGGGCATGCTGGGGGATTGAAGTAAGTTTGCGGTCATGTAAGAACCAGGGGTGAAATTTTGAAACCTTGCTGGGTAGCTTCCCTGAAAGTCGCTTTCAACTTCTTTTTCAACAACACCCATACCCTGAGGATTGGGATCGGCTGAGATAATCCTGACTAAACTTGCTTGGTAAGGCCCTGGAAGCGAACTGCTCACTTTAACTTGAACCTCATCTTCAGGCCTAGCTGAAAGACGGTCTGCATACCCGATTAGTGGGGGGCGTTTTATCTCGTTCATTAAAATCCTCAATTCGATCTATTCAGCAAAATCAGTTGCGTCTTTTGGAATCAGTTACGTACCAACTTTGCTCTCCCATTACAGAATCCCACCAGCTTTTCATTGCACTAGGGTCCATAGATTTCCAGTTTGTCGCAGGGTCTTGTAAGGCTTTTCCAACTTTTCTACTGAATTCAACTAACTCATTGCCATATGCGACCTGATCATTATTCCAAGTAGCTAACCCCTCTTCCAATGAAAGTGACGAAGACAATGAATCAGCTAGCTTTATCGCATTTGTCATACCATGAACAACACCCGAAGCTGAGTTAGGTCTGACTGTAGTTGCAGCATCTCCTAGAATACATAATCTTCCCGAAGAATAGACATTTGAATGCATATCAAAAATGGATTGGATAAAAGGGTTTTCAGTTTTCTGAACGATATCAGAAAAATATGCAGGAAATAATTTTAACGACTGGTTCCTGAGGTAATCAATTCGGTGTTGCGGTACAAACCCAGGCTGAACAGAACTGTTACCCAGCTTTCTTCCATCAAGTGCTGCATCGAGGTCTTCCATGTCAACGTTTTCATACCAAAGCCAATTTACGAGGCGTTCACCTTTTTTAGTTTCCCCATTTAAACCTGGTATGAGATACATAATTCCGTGTCCTCTATCTGACATTAGTGCGTGTTGACCGATGAGCTCCTTATTATCTGTATTAGTAGGGTCTTCTATGTTAGGAGCTTCAGTTTCAGGGATGAAACCTCTCCAGGCGATATACCCAGCGTAGTTCACTTTGGCTGGAGGACAGACCGTCGCTCTACCTAAAGAATCTACTCCATCAGCGCAAATCACTAAATCAAACCTTTCTATTGAATTGTCCGTGAAGTGTATAGAAGCTGATTGTTCATCCTGATCTATTTTTGTTACTGGTTGTCCAGCGTGATATATCTCGTCTGATACTCTAGAACGCAAGTCACGATACAAAGAACCCCAATTTGTTAAAGCCAGATCACCTATACTTTGAGTCCAAATTGTTCTACCCATATATTCTTCGTTTGGGATTTTGTAATACCGATCGGATATAGTCAGATAAGGAAAATTAACTCCGAGTAAACCGCGAGACTGTAAGTTTTCAAGAGTGGGTATAGGCAATCCTATACCGGCTCCTCTATCTTCTAGCTTACCCAATGATCTTTCATACAGTTTTACATGGTGCCCTAGTTTGCTAAGGGAAATTGCTGTAGCACAACCAGCTATTGAACCGCCAATTATTCCAACATTCAAGTTTTTCAATTAGTAATCCAAAATATTATTTCTAAAATTATATATGGTTATTATTTGAATCAGAAATTTGACATAAAATAAGAGTCTGACAAATATTGTTTATGGAGTCGTTATGGAAAAAACTACACTTGGGCGAACTGAACTAAAAATTTCCCGTCTCGGGGCAGGGTTGTCTGAGATTGGTGGAATTTCCTTACTACATAAAAGTGAAGCCGCGAAAATTCTCAACGTTGCTCTTGACTCTGGAATTAATTTCCTTGATACGGCCGCATGTTATGGAGCGAGTGAAGAATTAGTTGGAATAACAATTTCCAATCGCCGACACGAATACGTTCTTGCTAGTAAGTGTGGGCATGTAGCAGGTCAATGGGAAGGTGAACCGTGGACAAGAGAGACTATAGAACACAGTATTGATCGTAGTTTAAAGCGACTCCAAACAGATTATTTGGACCTAATGCAACTACATTCTTGTTCGTTAGAGATTCTGGAAGAGGGAACATGTATAGAAACTTTGCAGCGAGCAAGGGATGCTGGGAAAATCCGTTTTATTGGGTATAGCGGAGATAATCAACCAGCACATTGGGCTGTTGCAAGTGGCGTTTTTGACACACTCCAAACGTCATTTAGCCTGGTAGACCAACAGGCATTTTCAACTGGACTGCTCAGTGCGGCCAAAGCCAAAAATATGGGCGTCATAGTAAAAAGACCTATAGGGAATGGAGTATGGGAGTCATCCTCAGAACCTAGTTCTTATTCAGCAGAGTACTATCGGCGTGCACAGGAAATGATTGCTGATGGTCCAATTGATGAAGCTCCTTCAGACAGAATTTTGCTGGCAATGGGTTTCACGTTTGCTCATCAGGAAATTGATACTGCAATTATTGGAACGCAAAACCCCGACCACATGGTTTCAAATATCGCCTTGGTGGAATCGCAACTTCCAATTTCCAATTTGGCAGTGGAGCTTTTGCATGCACGCTTTAATGCACACGATTCAGGTTGGATTCAGCAAATATAAAGGCCAGAATAGATAATGGAATAAATTACTTAGGAACGAACGAATAAACTGAAAATTATGCACTTTCAGTATGAAGAACAAAAGAAGGTTGAATTGCTAAGATAAGAAGGGATCAAGTGGGCATATGGAAAGACAAAGCTATAGTTGCGTTAAATGTAATGGTACTGAGTACAAAGCTGGGCAATTACGCACTACAGGATCTGGGATCACTAGGTTTCTAAATATACAAAACCAAAAATACGAAACAATCGCCTGTGTTTCTTGTGGCTACACCGAATTGTTTAGAGCTGATGGTACCGGATTCGGCAACATCCTTGATATTTTCACCAACTAGCAAATTAAATCTAGTAGTGCGTATGAGTAACTAGCGGTATTGTTTTTGGTGGATGACCATTGGTCTAAAAATAAGGTGGATCTATTACTGGAGTTATCTGGAATTCACCAGTCTTTTTGCAATCACCGATAGTTTTTTCTATATCCGAGTAATCCGCGCCTTCCAGCACAATAAAAAAAATATGTTCAGTCGGATTTACCACCCAAGACTTTATTTCGACATTGTTTTCTTTAGCATTTCCTCTGACATTCTTCCACAGTTGCATCATTTCTGGATCTTCATTCGGAGGACCAAAACATGTTTCTTTAGTATGAGTGTGTATCACGTGGTACTGTGGCATCGAAATCTCCTCTAACTTAGTCAAATTCATTTCTTAATTTATGAATCTTCAGAGTATTCTTGAAATTATACTACATCACTTAGCTTTAATTCTTGATATATTGTAAAAACTCCTACGGAAATACTGATGGACATCAGCGCCATTGGGCCAAACGTTGACTCCCTCTCATAAATAATTCCTATCGAAGGAGTATCTTTCGAGTGTAGCTAAACAAACCCTCGTAATTTCACAACATGTGCTACCCGCTCCACTCCTATTTCGAATGATGCCGAGCGTGAGGTAATCAAGCCACCTCTTGTTCTGTCGCGCACTTCTTGGTATGCACGGAGTATCGTTTTTTTAAGCTCTTGGTTAACACGATCTTCTTCCCAACGAAATTCCTGAAGGTTTTGCGTCCATTCGAAGTAAGAAACGATGACGCCCCCGGCGTTGACCAAAATATCTGGTAGGACAAGAATCTTCCGCTCATTTAATATGTGATCGGCGACAGGAGTGATTGGATGATTTGCAGCCTCAAGAATTAGCTGCGCACGTATTAATGAAGCATTAGCTTCTGTGATTACGTTATCAATAGCCGCGGGAATTAAAACGTCGCATTCTAATTCCAGAAGTTCATCATTAGATATTGAGTCCCCCCCTGTGAACCCTGATACTCCACCGGTACTTTGCTGGTGTTCACCTAGCGCATCAATGTCTATGCCTTTGCTATTGTAGGTGCCTCCATCAACGCCACTGATGCCAATTACTATGTACCCCATTTCTGCAGTGAGCTTAGCCGTCCAAAACCCTACATTACCAAAGCCTTGAATAACGACCTTTGTCTTCGAGGGATCCAACTTTAAATCTTCTGAGGCAGCAGCAAGAATGTACGAAACACCTCTACCAGTTGCTGCTTCTCGACCCAAAGAACCTCCCATTTCGACAGGTTTGCCCGTTACAATCGCAGGAGAATGTCCATTGGACATTCCGTATGCGTCCATCATCCAAGCCATCGTTTGCGCATTTGTACCAAGATCAGGTGCAGGTATGTCTCGGTTTGGACCAATAAGATGCTCAATACTTTGGGTATAACGTCTTGTTAGTCGATTCAGTTCATCCATCGAAAGGGACCCTGGGTCTACCTGAACACCCCCTTTTGCACCTCCATAAGGAAGCCCCGCTAATGCAGTTTTCCATGTCATTAGGGACGCTAGAGCGCGAACTTCTTCAAGGTCTGCATTGGGATGGAAGCGTACTCCTCCCTTGTACGGTCCACGAGCACCGTTATGTTGCACTCTAAATCCATTGAAAACATTTACGGTTCCGTCATCCATACGAATGGGGACCTGTACTAAAAGTTCACGCCATGGCCTCTTAAGCATTTGACGTAAACCCTCTTCCAAGCCAAGTCGATCAGCAGCGACATCAAAAAATAAATTGACTTCTTCGAATACACTATTTGTCATGATTACTCACCATTGTAGTATTAAAACTATATATAAACGGGTTTAATGACCGAAGACATTTATAAGTTGAATCAGCTTTAATCCAGAGTTTCCAAAACCAATTAGATTGCTGACGAGATATAATTATCCTTCTAAGAAAGTAATATCTGGGGGACCTTGAATTGTAGCGTTTTTCA
>CAYMJY010000058.1:0-7978 GCA_964391355.1 uncultured Dehalococcoidia bacterium
GCACCGGTTAATTCCTTGCTAATTGAGCAGACCATGAATATTGAGCGAGAGCTTTACCTTAGCATTACAACAGACGGGAATCGCAAACGGCCAGTAATAATTGCTTCACAGGCTGGCGGAATGGAAATCGAGGAAGTCGCTGAGTCTGACCCAGACCAGATCATCACTGAAGCAGTAGATCCTGCTATTGGGGTGCAACCATTTCAGGCAAGAATAATAGCTCAAGGTTTGAATATTGAGGGGAAACTTGTTAGAGCCTTCGGACAGTTAATTGATTCTCTGTATAAGGCATTCATGGAAAAAGATTTGTCTATGGTTGAAATTAACCCCTTAGTCATAACATCTGAGGGGGATCTCTTTGCTTTAGACGCAAAAGTCAGCTATGACGACGATGCAATGTTTAGGCACCCAACCGATGCAGAATTAAGAGATTATTCACAGGAAGATGAGTTAGAAGTCGCAGCCTCCAAAGAGGGAATTTCTTACGTTAGATTGGATGGAGATGTTGGTTGCATGGTTAACGGTGCAGGTTTAGCAATGGCTACAATGGACACTATCAATAAGGCCGGAGCAGCACCAGCTAATTTTCTTGATGTTGGAGGTGGCGCTGACGAATTGAAAGTCTCAAAAGCAATTCAGCTAATGCTTAGTGATGATGGGGTTGAGCGTGTGCTGGTTAATGTTTTTGGGGGAATTCTTCGCTGCGACGTGGTGGCGCGTGGAATAGTAGATGGTTACTTGAATTCAAGTAGAAAACCAAAACTGGTGGCACGTTTATTGGGGACTAATGCTGATCAAGGCAAAGAAATATTGCAGAATTCAGATATCGATGCAGTCATGGTAAGTACGTTGGGTGAAGTTGCCGATGCTATTTCCTCTGTTTAAGTGAGCGCAACTGAACCTTTAAAGATAGTAGGAAACGAAAATATAAAAGTTGGAGACCACAGCATGAGCATCCTGGTCAACAGGGATTCAAAAATTTTAGTACAGGGAATTACTGGAAAAGAAGGGTCATATCACGCCCAGCGGTGTGTTGACTACGGTACAAATATAGTAGCAGGTGTTACTCCAGGGAAAGGCGGAGAGCAAGCATTAGATTCGAAGGTTCCAGTCTTTAACACTGTGAAAGCAGCTGTGGAGGAAACTAAGGCGGATGTCTCACTGATTTTCGTACCTGCACCTTTCGCTGCTGATGCGATGATCGAAGCTGCTGATGCGGGAGTCGCATTGATGGTATGTATCGCAGAAGGTGTGCCGGTAAGGGATACCACAATGGTAATGAGGTATCTCGAAGGAAAGAAAACACGTCTCTTGGGACCAAACTGCCCAGGCTTAATCAGCCCCGGAGAAGGAGCAAAAGTAGGTATTATGCCTGGTTTTATTCATTCTTCAGGTAAAGTTGGAGTTGTTTCACGCTCTGGGACTTTAACTTATGAGGGAGTCAATCAGTTGACTCAATTGGGAATAGGGCAGTCTACGTGTGTTGGTATCGGAGGTGATCCAGTTTCTGGCACAGGATTTGTTGATGTATTGGAACAATTTAATAACGATCCAGAAACTGATGCCATTGTTCTTATAGGTGAAATTGGAGGAACAAAAGAACAGGAGGCTGCTGAATATATTAAAGCTAAAATCACAAAACCTGTTGCTGCTTTAATAGTTGGCCAAACTGCCCCGCCTGGAAGAAGAATGGGTCATGCTGGTGCAGTGGTGACAGGGCGTGCAGCATTAGCAAGTGAGAAGGTCAAGGCTTTGGCTGAGGCTGGGTGCCATACGATCCCGACTCCTGCAGATATAGGTCTAACCGTCAGTAATATGTTAAGTGGGTAACTTATACGATGCCCGAGCAATTAAACGGCCGAATTGATTTTTGGAATATAGGATACCCTCTAGGGGCCCTTGTTTACATTACGGCGTTAATTTCAATCCTTGCTATTTCTTGGGGTCTCTACCAAAGATCAAAATACTGGAGATTAGGTGTAGCCAACCCTGATTCAGGAGACTATCTTTACCGCAGTAAACACTTTTTGCGATGGTTATTCATAGATGCATTCGGGCATAAACGTTTTGTTAAAAATGAACCACTATCCGGTGCAATGCATATCCTTATTTTCTGGGGGATGCTTGTCTTATTCATTGCTACAGTAGTAAGCGCTATTGAATTCAATTTCGAGAGATATTTGGGGTTTAACTTCTACACTACACGATGGTCCTTGCAGCTTGAATTAATCTGGGATTTGGGAGGAGTGGCATTATTAATAGGTTTAGCAATTGCGGTTTATAGGCGGTACTTTAAGAGGATTGCTAGGTTAGATACTGTACTTGCTAATGGCGTGTTGTTAGCTCTAATTGCCCTTATGGCTTTTTCAGGGTTTTTGCTTCAGGCATTTCGCCAAGCTGCCACTGAGCTTGAACCGTCAAGCTTTCTTTATAGCCCCTCATCAGCGTACTGGTCTCCGGCTAGTTACATCCTAGCTAAAGCTGTCCGATCACTCGGTGTATCAATCAGTACAATCGAGATATCGCATTTTGTACTTTGGTGGCTACATGCGGCGTTGATGAGTCTTACTTTCATGTACGCTGCGTGGCGATTCGGACCTCTAATGCATATTTTCACAGGGCCAATTTCAATCTTTTGGCGATCGAAATTATACAGACCCAAAGGCGCCCTTAGGCCCATGGGTGAACTATTCGAATTAGATTCATTTGGGGCCAGCGATATTACTGACCTAACCACCAAACAGTTAATTGACTTAGACGCTTGTACGAACTGTGGAAGATGCCAAGATCAGTGTCCTGCTTGGGCGAGTGGTAAATCGTTATCGCCACGCAAACTTATTCAAGATTCTAAAAATTTCATGATGCAACGTGCGCCTGAGTTGCTGAATCAAAAAACAAGCCCCGACCAAATTTATTCAACTTTACAAGACGCAGTTGGTGTTGACGCTCTGTGGGCATGCACAACGTGTAGAGCCTGCATGGAAGTTTGCCCAGTGGGCGTTGAGCACATTGATTCAATTATTGATATGCGAAGATTCATCACCATGGAAGAAGCAAAGGCTCCTGAAACCGCAATGGTAGCAATGAATTCAATGGAACAACGTGGGCATCCTTGGCGTGGCACCCAAGCTTCAAGGATTGATTGGGTTGAGGGTACTGGTGCTATCACAATGGCTGAAGATCCAGATCATGAAGTATTGCTCTGGGTGGGATGCACTCCCGCGTTAGATCCAAGGGCTCAAAAAGTAGCAAAGGCGATGGCTTCAGTGTTAAAAGTAGCTGGCGTGAAATTTAGGATTTTAGGGAACGAGGAGACGTGTACCGGTGATCCTGCTCGCCGGATGGGTAATGAGTACCTATTTGAGGTTTTGGCAAAAACAAATATTGAAACTTTCGAGCGATATGGTATTCAGAACATCGTCACCATGTGTCCTCACTGTTTCAATTCTATTTTGAATGAATATCCTCAGCTAGGTGGGAATTTCCATGTTGAGCACTATACTCAGTTTGTGGGAAGGTTGGTGCGTGATGGAAAGATCAAACCACTCCACGCTTTAAATGTTTCAGTTGCGTATCACGACTCTTGCTACCTTACACGCCATAATGACGTAATAGACGAGCCTAGAGAAATTGCTAAGTCCATTCCAGGATTGAAATTAATTGAGATTGAAGGACACTCCCGTGAAAACAGCTTTTGTTGTGGAGCAGGTGGTGGGCAGATGTTCATGGAAGAGCAAGGCGAAAGGGTGAACCATCTTAGAACTCAACAATTTCTTGAAACTGGAGCACAGAAGGTTGGTGTATCTTGCCCATTTTGCTTGCAAATGATGGAAGAAGGCATATCCGCAAAAGATAAGCAAGCTGACCATTCTGCTGAAGATATAGTTGAATTACTTGCAGAAAGTGTCTTGGGGCCTGAAAATTAGTTTAAGGATGTTGTACGATCGGTGAAACAATGAGCGATTACCTAAGGCAATATGGATTTATTTTTGTGCTAGTTGGAGTTGCTGTTATTGTTCCCAGTTCTGTTCTATTTTTATCCTACCTTGCAAGTAAAGTAGGTATAAGACCTCGTAAGCCGAACCCATTCAAGCTTGATCCTTACGAATGTGGAATGGAAACCATTGGGGAGCCTCGATGGGAACGTTTCAATGTGCGCTATTATAGGTACGCAATTCTTTTTGTTCTGTTTGACGTAGAAATTTTGTTCTTATTCCCATGGGCAACAAGATTGAATGCGCTGGGGTGGGCAGCATTTGGAGCAGTTGCTATTTTCATTTTGCTAATGGTAGTTGGCTGGGCCTATGAATGGGCACGTGGTGGTATGGACTGGGATGAGAGTGGCGCAAAGCCACAAAGTATTGGATTGCCGACTAGCTTTTAACTTGTTCATTACTGGTTTCCAACCAGGATCTCAATTCCCTTTTCAACACTTTACCCAGATCGTTACGTGGTAGAGCATCAACGAAAACAATTTTTTCAGGCCTTTTGAATCGAGCAAGTTTGTCTTGCACGTATTCTAAGAGAGATTCGTCTGTAACTCCTGAGCCGGAGTTTGCGACAATTACTGCGACAACTCTCTCACCCCATGTGTCATCTTGAAGCCCTACTATTGCGGCTTCGTTTACGCCTGGATAAGAATAGAGTATGGCTTCGACTTCTTCGGGTGAGACCATTTCGCCGCCCCTCTTTATGAAATCCTTTTCACGACCTTGGAGGTAAATATAACCATCCTCATCCATATAACCTAAATCACCTGTTCTCAACCATTTACTGCTATTAGGTTCTTCGCCCCAATAACCCAACATTACCCTAGCACCTCGAGCTGCTATCTCACCCATTGTTCCAATTGGAAGTTCCTCTTCATTTTCATCGATAATGCGAACATCCACATCAGGTAACGCCTTCCCTATGCTAGTCAGGCGTTTCAGCCTTTTTTCGACCAAAGCCTTCGGTCCGTTAAGTATGTGATCCTCTGGTGGGACAGCTGTTATCGTGGAACCTGTTTCTGTTTGCCCGAAAGCATTAATGAATGAAGCATTCGGGATTTCAGATATCGCTAGCTGAAGCACCGAAATTGGCATTGGGGCACCCCCATAAGTTATAAGTTCGATGGTGGATAAATCATATGAACTTCGATCAGGGTGTTCTAGGATTTGCTTCAACATGGTGGGGACTAACAAAGCCCTTTGTATTTTTTCCTTGTCGACAATCTCGAGCCATTCCCTAGCCTCAAATTGCTTTTGGATAACAATAGTTCTTCCCGAATAAACAGATACTAAAGCACTTTGCAAACCAGCTATATGGTATAACGGCAAAGATAAAAGATTCTTTTCTTCAACCTCAGGGTCAGCTGGTTCTGCGATAGACAGCATGAATGATGTGAAAGAATGGTGGGTTAAAGTCACTGCTTTCGGTTTTCCCGTCGTCCCCGCAGTAAATAATAGAACAGCGCTATCGTTGTCGTTATTCTCATCGATTGTTGGCAAGACTACTGGAGGTTGGTCCTGGATCAACAAAGTTTCGTAATGCAACACGTCCTTTTGTTTCGAAGGATTGAAAGTTATCAGTTTGAACTTCGGTAGCTTTACTGATATTTCCATTAACATTCTTGAGTATCGTAAGCCGCTGAAAATTAGCTTCGGCGTAGTTGATTGCAGAGGGTGCACTAGTTCACCGGATCCTGCTCTGAAATTTAATGGCACAAATATTGCATTTAGGAGCATTGTTGCGAAGTAAACTTCGAGTTGTTGTGTTGAATTGACATCGACTACAGCAATTCGGTCACCAGAAATAACACCCATTCGATGCATTGCAGTAGCTAATCGACAAGAACGCTCTGAGAGTTGCAGGTAGCTTAAGCTTTGGCCTTCAAAGATAGTTGCAATTCGCGACGGTACAATTGCTGATGTTAAATTTAAAATATCTGCGCTGTGCAAGAATCACCATTTCTCAAAAGAAGACAACCTTTTTTCTAAAGCAAGTCCACCAGACAAGGATAGATCTAAGCCCCCAACGACGGCACGATTATAGGCGTGAATCAAATTATCGGGATTATTCAGTATATTCTGTAATATTCTTTCAGCCGTATCAATCAGGTCATTTTTTTCAACAACCTTGGATACTAAACCATAGGAAAAGGCCATTTCACCGTTAATTTCACTGCCTGTAAGGAGTAAATCTAAAGCTTGTGATGTGCCAATCATTCTCGGAAGCAGTTGCGTTCCTCCAGCAGCTGGCATGAGGCCTAGGTTTACTTCGGGCATTGCAAAAGATGAATTTGATGTCGCAATGCGTATATCACAAAAACTTGCGAGCTCTAACCCTGCGCCAAAACAAATCCCGTGAATGGCTGAAATTGTTGGTTTTTCCAAGTTAGCTAATAATCTCCATACATCACGTTGCCGTTTCACTTGACGTGCAATAGTTTGGCTAGGCGCTTTCCCGAAATCATAAATGTCAGCTCCGGAACAAAATCCCTTCGTACCCTTTCCGTAGAATATAAGAGCTCGAATTTCTGGGTCTTCCTTCACTGCAGTCAAAGCTTCATACAGATCGTCTCTCATTTGAATATTGATTGCGTTAATAGCATTTGGCCTAGCAAGTGCTATTGTTGCAATGTCTTTTTCTTTTTTCAGATTTAAAGTCTCGAAATTTATCATTCACCACCAAATTGGGGAGGCCTTTTCTCCGCGAATGATTTCAGTCCCTCTTTTCTGTCTTTGGTGGAAAACAAAAGTAAGCCAAGATCTTGCTCTAGAGAAAGACCTTGGCTTAATGTCATTTCTGAAGAATTAGATATGGCTTCTTTGGTATAAGCGATAGCGATTGGTGCCCCTTTAGCTATTGCTTTTGCGATTTTTCCTACGTTTGTGTCTAACGAATTAACTGGAACGATATTTTGTAAAAGCCCAATTTCCAGTGCTCGCTTTGCACTGATTATCTCGGACGTCAGCAATAGGAACATAGATTGAGATCTGCCGATTAGCCTTGGAAGACGTTGTGTGCCCCCGTCGTAGGGAAGTACTCCGTAAAGCATGTGGCGCATAGCAAATTTTGCAGTGTCTGAGGCAATTCGAATGTCACATGCGATAGCCAATTCTAAACTATGATCAAAACAATCATCACGAATTGAGGCGATAGTAGGTTTTGAGATCTTGGAAATTAATAGTGCGATGGGAATTTTGCTTGGAGGGGCTGACCCAAAACCCTCAAATACAATGGCCCTTACAGCTGGATCAGACTCGAGACTATCGATGATTTGAATGATATTTGTCAGTACAAATTCATCGATGGGGGTTTTCCCTAAATTAAGGTTAACCATTGCAGTATTTGCGGTTTTGCTTACGCTAATTTTTTGATTTTGCATTAGAACGCCGTATTAATTCTAGTATGTTTTCACTGGGACTTAGGTGTGTCAACGCAATATAGTGTTAAACGCTAGTGTATTCAATTTAAGCTTACCACCCTTGACACTTTGAGGCTAAAACTTTAAGATTTCTTGGGTTTAGCACTCTGGTGCTTTGAGTGCTAAAAACCAAATCAAATTGCCAACTTTAAGTGTTGGCCAACAAGGAGGAGCCGTGGCGCGAGTTCTCACTCCACTTGGCGATCGTGTGGTCGTCCAGGCTATTGAACAAGAAGCTCAAACTAGTAGTGGGCTATTTATACCGGACAGTGCAAAGGAACGTCCTCAAGAAGGAAAAGTTATTGCTGTTGGTGACGGTAGAACAACAGACGACGGAAATCGAATCCCTTTGGACGTAAAAGCAGGGGACACTGTCGTTTATTCAAAATTTGCGGGAACTGAATTCAGTGATGATGGTGAGGATTACTTAATTCTCTCAGAACGCGATATTCTCGCGAAGATAGGCTAGCAGCCTTAAAACAGCGAAGGAGAAATGATGGCGAAACAGATTCTGTTCAGCGACGAAGCTCGCAGATCACTTAAAGTTGGCATGGATGTTTTAGCGAACAC
>CAYMJY010000059.1:0-7972 GCA_964391355.1 uncultured Dehalococcoidia bacterium
AAGTAACTATTGATTTCATCTCTTGGTTTATCACTATAACCTCAAATTATTCCTTGTCCGTTTGAATTCCCTAAGTTGCTTAGCAACTAGGATCGATGTAATTACAGGTACCAGTAGTAACACTAATAAGAGTAGAGCCAAGGTGATAAACGGTGAGAATGGTGAAAAATGGCTGACTTCATGGAACACTGCTTCAAGAAGTTGCGATTCAGCAGGTTCACCTTGATGAAGAGTAATTATCACTGTTTAGTCCAGTCCTACACTTACTGTTTGGTATCTTACTGATACCTGCCGCTCTCGAACACTTAAGCTTGAAATCCCCGCTAATATTAATAGTAAAGCACCGCCTAAAAAGGCAGGCAAGTAGCTACCCAAGAAAGTGAAGGAAATACCCGCTAGCAATACAGCAGCAGCACCTCCGAATTGATGCGCCATTGTAAGAAAACCAACAATCACACCGACGTGTTTCAAACCATAAATCTCGGCAGCAAGCGCTGAAGTTAATGGAACTGTAGCTAACCAAGAAATCCCAGCAACCGCTACAAATACCCAAATTCCATAAGACGCAGGCATAAATGCCAAAAAGATAAAGGCTAGACCTCTTAGCAAATAAATTGAACCGAGTAAGTTTTTCCTTGGCATATAATCTGACAGCCAACCGGCACTCAGAACACCGAGTAAATTCATTAAGCTAAGAAGCCCAAAAGCCCAGGCTGCGACACTTAGATCGATTCCTTCTGATGTTGAGTAAGGAACAAAATGAACACCGATCATAGCGGTGGTAACACCACAAACGACATAACTTCCGCCTAAGAGCCATAACGGTGATGATCTGAAGCATTGTGGCCACCGTTCAGCGGTCAATGGGCCTTCTCGTTTACCTGGCTGCTCAATAAGATCATCGCTACTTACTGATGATCCGTCTTGTTCCAAACCTAATTCTTCCGGAGAATTTCTTAAAATAAATAACAAACATGGAAAGGCTATTACGAGCATAATCACTGCTGTCGACAAAATAGATAAACGCCAACCGCCGAGAATTAGCAAATATGCCATAAATGGAATCATCAGCATTGAGCCTATTGACCCACCAGCAGTTACAACCCCCATCGCAGTCCCCCTGCGCTTAAGGAACCATTTAGAGACTAATACAGCAGCAGGAGTGAACATAATGCCACTTACAACTGTAGAAATTACAATCGCATGAAAAAATGCCAAAGCCCAAATATTGGAAACGATTACTAATACGACACTGGCTGCGCCAAGAATTAACATAGAAATGCTCATTACCAATCGACCGCCATAACGATCAGTAAGTTTTCCTACAACAGGTTGTGCAAGCCCATTTGCCACCCAGCCGATTGAAGCAATAGCTGAAATTGTGAAAACACTGACTCCAAAATCCATAGCCCAAGGATCAACAAATAGACCAAATGCCTGTCTGGAGCCAACTCCTAAGGCAGAGGAAAAAAACAAAATAGCTACAACATACCAGCCGTAGAATTTCATTTTAAGAGTAATGTTTGTTAGCTTATTCATAACAATATTCTACCTTGAATGCTGCAGCAAAAACTCCAAATTGCGAAAGTAGTCATTCTGAACCCTTGCAATGTCAATTTACCGCTTGGAATTCTTTTAAAAATTCAAGACAAAGCACTTCATATAGTCGAATATCCAATAAAATAATTTATGAACTGCGGGTATGCAAAGGACATTGCTCTTTTGGCATTGTACTAAGCGTCTTAGCTTTCGTAGAATTGGGTTATGTCTACCAGCATTATCCACGGGAAGTATGTAGTAATTCGCCCTGATCTTGTGATCACTGATGGAGCAGTACTGCAACGTGACGGAGTTATCGAACAGGTCGGGCCATTCGAGGTAGTTGCGAAAGAGAATTCGGTAGATGAGACAATTGGAGGATCTGACTACATTGTAATTCCTGGCCTTGTGAATGCTCACCACCATGGCCGTGGATCAGGGGCGTATCTCGGGGGGATTCAAGACGATGCTCTTGAGAGATGGTTGCTTCACTTATCAACTTCCAGCTTAGGATTGGATTCTCGTTTAGGGGCTCTCATTTCAGCAATGTTGATGATTCGATCAGGTACTACGACTACGCTTCATAACCATTTGGGACCAGGGGTTTTGCAAGCAGTGCAGGGGTATGCGGCTTCTGGAATGCGCGTAGCATTTTCTTCCGCTTACATTGAGCGAGCGTTCTACACGTACGATGACGTTTCATTTTTTTCAGGTTTACCGAGTGAACTTGCATCACGAGCAAAAAATTTACTACCCCCTCAGTTGCCTAACCACGATGATTATTTTGAACTTGTTGATGAAATCAGATCTGCTGTTGATGTTATGGGCGATAAAGCTCGAGTCCTCATCAGTCCGGTTGGCGTCTATTGGGTAACTGATGAGTTCCTAATGCGTGCAAGCGATGAAGCGCAAAAACGCAATTTAGGAATCCACATGCACTTACTAGAAACTCCATACCAGAGTGCCGCAGATCAAAAGCTCTACCAGAATTCTGCAGTAAAGCACCTTCAGGGTTTGGGGATACTGGGATCTAACCTCTCATTTGCACATGGTGTATGGGCTGATGAACAGGATATCGAATTGCTGGCCGAACATAATTGCCCTGTCTGTCATTGCCCTAGTTCAAACTTGAGGCTTCGTAATGGCAGAGCACCGATTGTAGATATGAATACGGCAAAAGTGCCTTTGGCAATCGGAACAGACGGACTGTCAATAAATGATAACGATGATTTATTTCAAGAGATTGCCCTTTCTGCAAAGCTTCATGGGAAACCATTTCTAAGTTCCAAAGCACTGCAAGATACCGATGCTTTTGCTATGGCTACTACAGGCGGGGCTCGCCTTACGGGGTTCGAAGAAATTGGTACACTGGAAGTGGGCAAAAAAGCTGATGTAGTTACTGTCGATTGGCGACGAACAGGGTCTGGCTATTTGAAGTTTGAAATAGACCCGATGTCCTTGTTAGTTAATGGTACTAGGGGTTCAGATGTGCACACAGTTATGATCGACGGGGATGTGGTTTACCGTGAGGGAAAGTTCACACATCTTGATGAGAGAACGCTGCTAGAAGAAGCCACTCATATGTTGAATTCTGCTTCACCTCGATCGAGGGAATCAATTGCGTTTGTTGAAGAATTAACACCTTATTTAGAAAGCTTTTATTCCAATTTGTTAGAGAACAAAAAATAGGTTGGTCTTTTTGAGTTAAGGGTGAAGTTGGTATGCGAGTTTCGTTGAAATGAAGCTATTCAGTGAGCGCACTTTGTTGCTTTTCCTATTCGCATGCCAATTGTTGTTCTTATCGGCTTGTAGCGGTGGTTCCTTCGCATCAAATACTAACGGCGTTACTGAAAGCAATGAGGATGCTGCTAGCCTTCTAACATCACTTAAAAATTCCAGTGAAACTGAAGATTCCAAAATAACTGACCCTCAAAAGACAAGTTTGAAAACCTGTCTTAGCTTAGGAGAAAAGCTAAGGATATTGGAAATTTCTGATGCAGTGTTGATCGAACCTCATGGCACAGAGCTTCCCGAAGATTCTAAATTCATTGATATTTACGAAGTTACTGAATACCCGATTAAGAAAGAGAGATTTTTAGGAACGCTTGTTTGTAGAGCAAAAGCAAAAACTACCAAAGGGAACTACCCAATCATATTTTACTTAGAAGCTCAAAAAACCACCTACCACCTAGTCCTTGAATCACAGGGTAAACGTAAATGGATTTTCAAGTGGGAAATTGGAAAGAAGTAATGCGATCCAATTTTTGATAATGAAAATTACCTAGGTTAAGTTTTAGCTCAGATTTCCCTATGGCCTGGATTATTTCTTGCTGCTGGGAAAGGGTACGGTACCCGCTTCACCACGTGCATACTTGTTGGCCATATCGATCCAGTCCATTGGGTCGGCATCGGGCCGATAAAGTTTAGTTGGCCTGTTAGCGCCATAGCGTTGAGCAAAGTCGGTTTGCGCACCAATCATTGCCTTATCTTGATTGTTGAACCGGCCTTTATGGATCGGCCCAGCCCAAAATTTATACCAAAGGTGTGTCCAGATCCTACTAATTGGGTTTTTAGGCCAATGCGCACTAACTTGAAAGTATAAATAATGAGTGGGATCTATGGCTATGTACCATTCGTAATACAAACTCCCAATCATAGGGAAATTTGGAATCCTGAGGAAGCCTGGGAGATGCGTTCCTGCAACTCTTGTTTTGCCTAATATTGGTTTACGTAGATCATTATTAACCCTTCGCCATAACCTTTGAGGAGGCCAATTACCCAGATCAGGGTAATAATATTGTGGAGATCTGACGCCTCTGCGCCCAGATTGCTGATCAGTAGCTAAAAAAGTCCCGTCTTCATCAGTGACAAGTGTATTTCCAACCGCTCGGTCTCCACTAATTCCGAACTGTCTCCTAAAAAGTCTTCCTATGGCATCTGCATGGAGCATTGCAGCATGGTTTCCAAGTCCTCCTTCAGCGTGGTACCGCCAATTGCCATACACTTGTGCTTCTCTTACTTTCACCACTGTATCTTTGCGAAGTAGGAGGTTAGGGACATCTTCCTCTATGGGAACCGGAGAGCCAGACCCCATCCAGATCCAAACTATCCCTTTAAGTTCTTGAACAGGAAAGAGCCGTAAACGAGCTTTACCGACCACTGCGCTATCTACTCCATCAGTTAATGCGCCAACACACTTACCACCTTGGTCTACATCAAAAACCCATCCGTGAAAGCGACAAGCTATTGTTGATGTACCCGGAAACTCATTCTTGCCAAGAGACATCCTAGCTCCACGATGAGGGCATTCATCAATCACCGCAAAAACATTTCCATTCCTGCGAAATAGAGCTATTGGATCACCAAGTATTACTCGGCGAATTGGGCGAACTCGCACTAGCTTGGACTCGGCGATGGGGTACCAATAATTGCGAAAACCAAGCACAGCGTTCTGGTAAGGTGTTTTTTTATCTTTTTCTTCTAAACCATGCCATTCAGGAACACTTTTTTGCTGTTTCATTACAAACCTCCCACGGCATTCACTCCTTATATGACAAAGGAAAGTAAGTCTTTCAGATCATTGGCTGGGGGACTTGGATCTTAAAGGCTTTTGCAGTTGATCATTAATCCCTCAACTTGGTTCAGTTGTCTATTAAAACAGATTATTGGAAGTTTTTAAAATATAAGCTTTAAAGCTTAAAAATTTGGAAATGCTACCGGCAATGGAACATATTGGCACTAAGGTTTTATTGGACCCTTGTGTATTACCTTCCGAATACTTGCAATGGAACCAACCCATGGTGCAAACCTTTCTTGCCACCAAGTCGCACCCGCATCTTCAAGTAACGACATTCTATTCCTTGCTTTTTTCAGGCCTTCGCCTGCAGTTGACCCTGAAAGCACAAAATCAAAATTACCATAATTCCCACGGTGGTTATTAATATATTGTGTGATTTCTAGAACGTCTGCAGGAGTTAAATCACGATTCAAATCGTTAGAAATAGGAAAAACACCTTCATACTTTGCTGATCGGCGCATTGGTTTTTTGTTCGGCCAAGTTCCAGCTACCCATATTGGTATTCGTGGCATTTGAAGTGGGACTGGCTGAAATGCTGCGCCTTTAACAACATAATAATCACCTTCATAGTTAAACGGTTGCCCAGTCCAGAGTCCAAGTAAAACATCTAACCCTTCGTCTAACATGCCGGCACGCACATCTGCTCTCCCTGATTCACCAAACTGTTCGTATTCATCCCAATCAGGAAATCCTAAGCCAACACCCAAATTTAAACGCCCATTGCTCAGGTGATCCAACGTCACTGCCTCACGTGCAAGTTTCCAAGGCCGCCGCCTAGGAAGAGGAGTAACCATTGGGCCAATACGAATTTGCTTAGTACGCATCGCTATTGCGGCAAGCGTGATCCATGGATCGACCATTGATAAGGGTTGTTTTTCACCATGCCTAAAAGCTGCAACGTGATCCCAAATGAAGAAACCATCCCAGCCAGACTCCTCAGCTTCGTGTGCCAGATCAGCAAGCACATTAGGGGTGAAGCCATCTCCAAAATTTGTGATGTTTATACCATGTTTCATGTTTGGGCCACATTTATTATCCTGCTTTTGTATTGACTTATAAGTGTTCAATACTAAAGCTATACTTGCGGTTAGTTAAAGTGACTACTTATGTATTTTACTCACCCGAGAGCTGTGAGCCTTAGGTTGGTTTTTGCGTCTTCCTTTATTCTGTTTGTGGGCAAAAGGATTAGCTTCTACAGTTCTTTTTCCCCATCGTCGATCCTTAGTTCTATGTTCATTGTTCTTTGTGTGAGTGTTGCTTTGACTCTTGGCCACAGAACTTGAAACCTTGGATATTCTTTTTGTTTGGACGTTTGAATCTGCCTTGCTTAAGTGCATAACAGAACCACCCGGTGACTGCCGTCTCCTTAGTGTAACGAATTCAGGATCAGATTGATTCCTGCGTCTCCCCTTATTCGTTTTATGGGCAAAAGGATTTGCTTGTACTGTTCTTTTCCCCCAACGTCGATCTTTAGTTCGATGTTCATTGTTCTTTGTGTGGGTGTTGCTTTGGCTCTTGACCACCGAATTTGAAGTTTTGGATGTTCTTCCTGTTTCGTGTTCTGAATCTGCTTTGCTTAAATGCATAACAGAATCACCCGATGACGGCAGCGACCTTAATTTATCAAAATCAGGATCAGTAGAGCCTGTTTTTAAACCTACTGAGCGTTGAATTTGGCTTACTGATTTGGCTTGTTCGGGTTGAACAAGTGTTAATACAGCCCCACCTTCTCCAGCGCGTGCCGTTCTACCTGACCTGTGGACATAAGCTTTGGAGTCTTCAGGAATGTCATAATGAATAACTGAAGCTATACCGTCTATATGAATGCCTCGAGCGGCTACGTCGCTCGCTACTAATGCAATGACCTTGTTGTTAGAAAAATCAGCTATAGCTCTGGTGCGTTGGTTCTGGCTGCGTCCGCCATGGATAATTGCTACAGGAATTCCTTCTTTGTTTAAATACTTTCCGAGCTTATCAGCGCCGTTGCGCGTTCTACAAAAAACAATAGAGGGCCAAGAAGCTGTTATTGCTTGTGCAGTTATTGATTGTCGATCATGCCTAGCAACTTTCCAGAACAAATGACTTGCAGGAACCACATCAGAATTTGCACTTCCAATATCATAATTAACAGGACTGCGTTGATAGTCGGCTGTTAGTTTTGATACAGCAGAATCTAACGTTGCAGAAAAAAGCATAGTCTGACGATCATCCGGAATTTGGTCTAACAGTCGGCGGACTATGGGCATAAAGCCCATATCGGACATTCGATCTGCTTCGTCGATGACAACTTTCTTAATTCCTGCTAGTGAAACAACCTTTTGATTGATCAAATCTTCGAGACGACCAGGGCAAGCCACCAAAATTTCGACGCCCCTTTTGAGACTTCTGATTTGGTTACCGTATGCAACTCCCCCATATACAACCCCAACACGAACGGGGCCTGAAAATTTCCGAATGTCATTTGCTATTTGTTCTGCGAGTTCTCGTGTTGGCGCTAGAACTACTGCACGCGGTCGCTTAGGTTCAGCGCGACGGGCTTTTGCTACTAAGGGTATGCCAAACGCCAGTGTTTTTCCTGATCCTGTTGGAGCTCGACCACAAATATCTTTTTCTGCGAGCGCATCGGTTAGTGTGGCAGCTTGGATTTCAAATGGCTCGGTTATGCCAGATTTAGCGAGGGCACGGCAAATAAATTCAGGAACACCAAGTTGAAGGAAAGTTGAGGGCATAGATCTCCTGTTATTCATATTTAATTGAATAACTCATATAAAAATATAGGGTGATTGTGTATTTTGCACACAATGTCGGAGGAACCAATACCCGCCAAGAACCCACTCGCAGATGACCAACCGAGTG
>CAYMJY010000060.1:0-7899 GCA_964391355.1 uncultured Dehalococcoidia bacterium
AATGTACGGCGAGAAACGCCCCGAAATCGATCCCGATGAGGTTTTGCGCAATTTGCGCGGTGGTTTTGATAGTATCCGCTCGAAAATTCCTGGCGGAAAAAGCCTTAAAACCTTGTTCCCATTTTTACTCATAATAATAGGATTATTATGGGGTGGTTCAGGGTTTTACACGGTAGGTCCAGAAGAACAAGCTGCTTTGAGACTATTTGGCGAATACCGAGGTACTGAAGGTCCTGGTTTGCATTGGTACCCCCCATCTCCTATTGGAACTACGAATATAGAATCTGTGCTCGAAACCAAAACTGTTGAGATTGGTTTCCGATCTCAACCTGCTCGTGATGTTCCAGTTGAAGCTTTGATGATCACTGGAGATCTCAACATTGTAGATATCCAGATGGTTGTTCAGTACAGGATTGCTAATTTGGGAGATTTCCTTTTTTCAGTTGATGATCCCGGAGACCCAGATCGTGACCCTAGGGAGGGAAGACCCGATGGCAGGACATTAATTGATGCTACAGAATCTGCGTTACGACAAGTGATAGGCCAAAGGTCTATTGATGATGCTTTAACTTCTGGGCGTGAAGCTGTTCAGGAAGATACAAAAGTTCTCCTTCAACAACTTGTAGACGATTATGATACCGGCCTCGAAATACTCCAAGTTATTTTGCAAACAGTTAGGCCACCTGACCAGGTTCGTGACGCATTTGATGATGTTGTGAGAGCGCGAGTTGATAAGGAGAGCCGGATCAACGAAGCACTGGCATACGAACAAGATAGAATTCCAAGAGAAATGGGTGACGCACAGCAAGTTGTACAAGCCGCAGAAGGTTTTAAAACTGCCAGAATCGCTCGAGCACGTGGTGAGTCAGATCGCTTTAGCGCGATTCTTGATGAGTATGAGCAGTCTCGGAATGTAACGCGGCAAAGGCTATACCTTGAATCAATTGAGAAAACCCTTCCGGGATTAACTCTCTATATATTTGATCCTGAAGCTGCAAATGGAGTTTTGCCTTTGATGCAGATAGGGCCGGAAGGTTCTTCTATAGCACCAGCCCTCAGAGGTGGTAACTGATGCGTTTAGTAATTTTCCTGGTTGCATTAGTAATAATCGTAGGAGTAGGAGTACCGCAGGTCTTTTACACTGTAGACCAGACTCAATATGTAGTAATGACCCGATTTGGTGAAGTTACAGGTGTCGAAAAATCTCCCGGTTTAAAGATTAAGGCACCTTTTGTTGATCAAGTGAATGTTATAGATAAAAGACTACTGAGAGTGGACGTGCCCCCGTCAAGTATGCCCGATGTTGAAAACCAATTCTTGGATATTGATGCTTATGTCAGATACCGCATAGTTGATCCACGATCTTTTAGGGAAGTTTTGCTTAACGAGATCAGTGCAAGTTCGAGGATAAGCAACATTGTAGTCGCAGAACTGAGATCGGACATAGGTAAAAGACTAAGGTCTGAAATCATAGGTGGCCGTTTGAGCGAGACTGTCGATGGTGTGAGTACAGTTGTGCCTTTAATGGGTCCCGCTGGTCAGTTCACCCGTGAAGAGATTACGAGCAGGGTTCGTGAGACTGCGGATCTGAGAGCGAAAGAACAGAATTTTGGTGTTGAGATTGTAGATGTTCGGATAAAACGCGCGGACTTTCCGGCAGCGACAGAAGAAAACGTTTTAACCAGAATGCGTACTGAAAGAGACGTTCAAGCACAGAGGTTACGCGCTGAGGGTGAGGAAGAATTCCTGACACTCACTGCTGATGTGAATAGGCGAGTTGAAATAATTCGGGCTGAGGCTGAAGAAACTTCAAACAGGACACGTGGTGAAGGTGAGGCCGAGGCCATTCGTATACTTGCTGAGGCGTTAGAAGAAGATCCAGAGTTGTTTTCATTCCTACGAAGTCTTGAGGCTTACCAAACGTTCCTTTCTGAAAACACAACTTTAGTGCTTAGTACAGATAGTGAACTCTTTAAATACTTACAAGGCGCTAGTGGTAATAATGACCTGGATGAAAATAATTTCCTCGCTTTAGTTGAAGCTTTAAGCAAATTGGATTAGCTAGTTTTCATTTGTTCTTCCGTTCAAAACCTTATTTCATTAGCCTGTTTCTTTAAAATCTAAAGAGGTTCTTATGTCAAAAAAGCAATCACAAAAAATCCAAACTGAACGCGAACCAATAGTAAGCTCGCGGGCAGTAGTCGCTGCCAATCAGCCAATAGCTTCCGCTGCAGGCATTAGTATGCTAGCAGCTGGAGGAAATGTGGCAGATGCTGCTGTGGCGACAGTTTTCACCTGTGGAATAGTGGAACCTCAAATGGTCGGCCCCTTAGGTGGTGGATATGCGGTGCATCGGGATCCAAATGGCGATATCACTGTTTTGGATTTTTATGCGGAAGGTCCCGGTTTATCTACCGAGCATTTATACGAACCTGACCCTGAAGCAGGATTTGGCATGGTTAAAGGCGATCATAATCAGACGGGCCATCTTGCAAGTGGTATTCCTGGAAATGCTAAAGGCTGGCTTAAACTGCACGAACTCAAGGGTAGCTTGCCGCTTTCTCAAGTCCTGGCTCCTGCGATTAGTGCTGCAGAAAACGGCTTTCCAGTGTCTTCATATTTGCGATATTCAATCATGAATACTCGCCAACAATTGAGTCTATTTCCGGAATCTGCAAATACATTTCTTCCAAATGGAGAAGTCCCTCCCGTTGGACATCGACTAGTTCAACGAGAAGCTGCTGATTCGCTGAGGCTGTTCGCAGAAATGGGTTCAGATGCTGTATACAATGGGCCTATCGGCCATGCATTAGTTTCTGAAATGGAGCGAGGAAAGGGCTTGGTTACTCAGGCCGATTTAGACCAATACGAAGTCCGGTATCCAAGTCCTATTAGAGGAACATATAGAGGATTAGATATCATAGGAACTCCATTGACGAGCGGTGGCGGCCTCCTCAATATGCTTGGTTTGAACATCTTGGAAAACTTTGACGTTCGGTCCTTGGGGTTTGGTACTACTCAATACTGGCATTTGTTAATTGAAACACTGAAAATCATGTTTGCGGATCGTGCCAAGTTTCTCGGAGATCCAAAATTTATTGATTTCCCCCAAGATGCTTTGCTTAGTAAAGACTACGCAAAGTATCGCGCCGCACAAATAAGAATGGATAAACCTGGCACACCCGAAGGTGGTGATCCTGCTTCTGTAACATCTGGCCACACTACACATTTGTCAGTTATGGCGGCTGATGGTTCAGCGGTTACCATGACTACTACTTTGAACAATTCTTTTGGTGGAAGAGTCATGGTTCCTGGAACGGGATTATTGATAAATAACAACATGGCTTTATTTAACCCAAACCCTGGGTTACCTAACTCCGTCGGACCGTACAAACGAATGCTGACAGCTACAGCTGCCACTATAGTTGAGCGCGATGGAGCACCTATTTTCGCGATTGGTACGCCTGGAGGAATCAAGATTTTCCCCACAGTTTTGCAGGGCATAATCAATGTGATAGATCATGAGATGAGTTTGCAGGAAGCTGTGGAAGCACCGAGAATTTGGGCTAGTGGAAATGTGGTGGAGTTTGAGTCTATTTGCGACAGAAAAGCTATATCTGAGCTTGAAAGTATGGGCCACAATATGTTTGAGCTTGCTGTCATAGCAAACAGTATGAATGCAGTCCAAATGGATTCCGATACTGGCCTTCTTACAGGTGCAACTTGTTGGCGTGGTGATGGCCAACCAGCTGGACTATCTGGTGCGTTCGCAAAACATCGTGATGATTGGTTTGGGTAATTCAAATTCGGCCATTATAGAAATTAATGTTTTTAATTTTCTAACAAGTTAGACTCAGTTCATGAATGCTCAAAACATTAGAAACTTTTGCATCATTGCTCATATTGATCATGGGAAATCAACGCTTGCCGATCGAATCCTTGAATTTACTGGATCAATAACCCCCCGCCAAATGCAATCTCAAATTTTAGACACAATGGACCTCGAAAGAGAACGAGGTATTACTATTAAAGCTCAAGCTGTCAGAATGAATTACAAGAGAGATGATACTGAATACGAGCTTAATTTGATTGATACACCTGGGCATGTAGATTTTTCTTATGAAGTTTCTAGATCACTTGCTGCCTGTGAAGGAGCAATTTTAGTAGTTGATGCTACTCAAGGTATTCAGGCACAAACACTAGCTAATGTTTATTTAGCTCTTGAACACGATCTCACAATCATTCCTGTAATGAATAAGATTGATTTGCAACTTGCGGATATTGATCGGACATTGGAAGAACTGGAGCAAGCCTTTGGTTTTACCAAGGAAGAGATTTTATCTGTATCTGCAAAAGACGGAACTGGCGTTGAAGACTTACTTAAAGCTGTTATCGACAGAGTTCCTTCACCAGAAGCGAATCCGGATCAACCTTTGCGGGCCCTGATCTTCGATTCAAAGTATGACTCATACAAAGGTGTTGTGGCTTACGTCCGAGTTGTTGATGGACAACTCGCCTCCTCACAAAGAATCAAAATGCTTGCTACTGGTTCACAGGCTGATGTTTTAGAAGTCGGTGTATTTCGGCCTGAAATGAATCGAGTCGAACTATTGTCTGCAGGGGAAGTCGGCTATGTGGCTACTGGGCTTAAAAGTGTTGGTGAAGCCCAAGTAGGCGATACGATTACATTAGCGAGGCGTGGAGCGGAAGATCCTCTTCCTGGGTACGGGGCTCAAAAGCCTATGGTTTTTGCTGGTCTTTATCCGGCCGATGGCAATGAATTTCATGAATTGCGCGAATCATTAGAGAAATTACAACTTAATGACGCTGCGCTTGTATTTGAACCTGAAAATTCAGGAGCATTAGGACCGGGCTTCAGATGTGGATTTTTAGGCTTGTTGCATATGGAAATAGTCCAAGAGCGTTTGGAAAGAGAGTACGGCTTAGATTTGGTTGTTACAGCTCCTAGTGTCGCATACCGCGTTGTCATGAATTCTGGAGAAATAATAGAAATTGATCGCCCTACGGATTTACCAACTGGAGGCGAACGAGAAAAAGTTCTGGAGCCTTGGCTAAATATCAGTGTAATAACTCCTTCAAGGTTCGTTGGAGGAATGATGGAAGTAATTAATGATCGGCGAGGTGTTTTCAAGCGTACAGAATATTTGGATACAGCCCGCCATTCTTCTACCGATACTTCTCAGCCTTCTTCAGATGCACGAGTTTTATTAGAGGCACAAATGCCTATGGCTGAGGTGCTAGTGGATTTTTATGATCAGGTTAAAACTCGTTCAAAAGGATACGCATCATTAGATTATTCTTTTAATGAATACAGAAGCGCTGAGTTGGTTAGACTTGATGTGCTTGTCAACGAAATTACTGTTGATGCACTTTCCCTGATAACTCATAAAGAAGCTGCGCAAGCTCAAGGGAGGGCACTGGTTAACAAGTTGAGATCGTTGATTCCCCGACAATTATTTGATGTTCCAATTCAGGCTGCTATCGGCTCTCGTATTATCGCTAGAGAGACAGTGAAGGCTTTAAGAAAGAATGTTCTCGCAAAATGTTATGGAGGGGATGTATCAAGAAAGCGCAAATTACTTGAAAAACAAGCTGAGGGTAAAAAAAGGATGAAGAGAGTAGGGAATGTTGAAGTACCTCAGGAGGCCTTCCTTGCAGTCCTAAAAATGGATCGATAGGTGCCTAGGCTCGTTTAGTCCTTCAAAGTTCTTAGCCATGATTTCATTTCCTCCGAATATTCGGAAGATTGCAAGGCAACATGCACTGAGGCTTTGATCAAATCTATGGGATTTCCACAATCAAATCTTTCACCTATATAAGGATAGGCTCTGACGCTTGCGGAAGTAATTAATAAATTAATAGCATCTGTTAACTGAATTTCACCACCGGCATCAGGTTTTGTATGTTCGATTGCATTGAAAATTTCAGGTATGAAGATGTAAGGACCTGTAATCGCTAAATTAGAAGGTGCTTCATTGATTTTTGGTTTTTCTACAACCTTTATGATTTTATGCGGAATTATGTCATTACTTTCAATATCAACTATCCCAAAACGAGATAAATCCTTCATTCCAACTTCAACCACACCTATCGTACTAGAGTTGGTTTCATTGTAAGAATCTATTAGCTGACTAGAAACCGAAGGGGAACCTAAGAGTAGTTCATCTGGCAAGTAAACAATGAAAGGCTCCTGGCCAACTACTCTTTTAGCTTGCAAAACTGCATGACCTAAACCAAGTTGCTCCGATTGGCGAACATAAATTATTTCTGCCATCGATGAAATATTTTTCAATTGTTCTGAATAAGGGTGATTGCGTTTTTTTAAAATAAAGTCAAGATTTGGGTCTAAATCGAAATAATCCTCTGTTGCTTGTTTCCCTCTAGAAGTTATGATGACTACACGTTCAATTCCCGACATGCACGCTTGCTCTACCGCGTAGTGAATTACAGGTTTGTTCAGTACAGGCAACATTTCCTTAGGTACAGCTTTAGAAATGGGCAAAAAGCGAGTCCCATAACCTGCGGCGGCGATGACGGCGGTTCGTACGTTATTCATGGATGCATTTTAACCTAGTATATTATTTGCGCAGTTTAGAAGGATTGAATGAACACCACAATTAAGAATCATAGATTTTACCTACTCTTTTTCCCTTTTGGTCATATGGCGGTTGACTGGGGAGGCGGGGCTATTTTGTTGCTAACGCCTGCAATTGCAATTGCATATGATCTAACTGCTCTTCAGGTCGGCATTCTCCTAACTTCAATGGAGTTGGGTGCTGGACTGGCATACGCTCCAGCAGGAATGCTGGGCGATAGAATTAAAAAGCGCGGTTTTTTGCTATTGCTGTCCTTTTGGTGGGTCGCGATTGGGTTTTTTATTGCTTCATTTGCCCCAAATTATTGGTCTTTAGTTGCGCTGCTTACTGTTGCAATAGTTGGCGTCGCAGCTTGGCATCCTGTTGCCACTGGAGTCATGGTAGAGCAGATGAGTGACCGTAAAGCACAAGCGCTAGGTATTCACGCGATTGGCGGAACTATCTCACATGTTCTGGCACCCCTGAGTGTTGGGTTTTTATTGATTTATTTTGACTGGCGAGAAGTGCTCCAGATATCTGCTATTCCAGCTTTGATTGTGGGAGTGTCATTGATTTGGTTAAGAAAGCGTATTCCCGATAGCATTGGCGAAAAGATTGGTAAGTCTGATTTGCGAAATATTTGGGAAGCTTGGCGAACTCCTTTAGGTGTAATTACCGCTTTAATGTTAGGTACTTACCAAACTTCATTCGTAGCATTACAAGCAATGACTCCATTATTTTTGGTGAGAGAACATGAATTTTCTATTGCTTGGACTAGTGTGGTTTTTGCTGGAATGTTAACCGGAGGTGCTATTTTATCACCTTTGATTGGGAGAGCATCGGACATAATTGGACGCAAACCTGTTGCAGCGGCAGCTTTATTTGGTGCGGGAATTACGGCTATAGTTGCTGCTTTTGCAACAAGCGGGTTACTGCTTGTTGGAGGTTTAATTATTTCTGGCACATTAATTGTATGTGTTCGGTCAGTAATGCTCGCTAGCGCAGTCGAAGTAACATCTGGACGGGAATCTACAGCGTTAGGTCTTGCGTTCACTATAATGGATGGTGTTGGAGCTTTAGGGGCTATTACTGCAGGCGCTATAGGATCTAATGATCTGCGCCTAGCTATTGGTTTTGCAGGATTCGCTGCAATTGTTGCTTTAGTCTTTGCTTTTTTATTACCGTCAAAAAGCCTTAGCCTTCAGAATTCTACGGTCTAATACCTAATCTAAACAAATCTGGCATAATGTCCTAGGTCGTGCTAGACGGGGAGATAGCGGTGCCCTGTACCCGCAATCCGCTA
>CAYMJY010000061.1:0-7529 GCA_964391355.1 uncultured Dehalococcoidia bacterium
GGGAAAGAACCGGTATAGGTAACCTCAAAGTAGGGTACAACAAAGTTTTTGGCTATTACTTGGAAGTGTCGAATTCTCATGTACATAAAGTTCCTACAGATTATATTCGTAGGCAGACTTTGACAGGAGGAGAAAGATACATCACTCCAGAGTTAAAAGAATACGAGAGTAAAGTTTTAAATGCTAAGGAATCTGTAGAAGCATTGGAGGTTGATGTATTCAAAAAACTTTGCGACCAAATCAGGAGCTTTACTCAAGAAATCTCAGATTCGGCACGCGTAGTAGCAAGACTCGATGTTTTTTGCTCATTAGCAGAAGTTGCGTCAACTAATAGGTATGTGAGGCCTGTTTTGAACAATTCCTCTAGTATCAAGATAATTGATGGTAGACACCCAGTTGCTGAAAACATTGCACTGGTTAATGATTTCATACCCAATGACATTGAATTATCAAATGATGAAGAACAAATAATCATACTGACAGGTCCCAACATGTCTGGGAAGTCTACTTATTTAAGACAGGTAGCTTTGATAGTTTTGATGGCACAAATTGGAAGCTTTGTTCCAGCATCAAAAGCTGAGATTGGTATTGTGGACCGTATATTCACACGGGTGGGACTTCAGGATGACTTAGGAGCTGGGCAATCAACCTTCATGGTTGAAATGTTGGAAACTGCAGCTATTTTAAATCAAGCAACTAGAAAATCCCTGCTTATATTAGATGAGATCGGTAGAGGAACTTCTACGTATGACGGGATGTCTATTGCACAATCAGTTATCGAATATATTCACGATAGCCCAAATCTCGGGTGTAAGGCTTTGTTCGCTACCCACTACCATGAATTAACGAGCTTAGCAGCAAGACTTGATAGGGTTAGAAATTACAAAGTTGCAGTTGAAGAAAGCGACCGTGGAGTCACTTTCCTTCACCAAATTATTCCTGGTGGTGCGGATAGGTCTTATGGAGTACATGTTGCGAGTTTGGCTGGATTGCCTTATTCAGTTGTGACTAGATCTTGGGATTTACTAAATCAGCATGAATCACAATACCAAAAGAAGGCAAAAGAACTAACTGGGATTCAGTCACTTCAACTGCCTTTATTCGAGGTGTCATCACCCGTCAACAAAAAGATAGTATCGATTCTTGAAAAAACAGAACCTGACCATATGGCTCCAATTGAAGCACTGAATTTGATATTTCAGCTCAAATCAATCCTTGATCGGCCAGATAAGGTATCTGGCAATGATTCAATCTAATGCTACAGGAATGATAATCTCAAACGTTACTCTCAGGGACTAAACGTTGTGATGTTGCTCCAGACCCCAGATTTTTAAATCACTTATTCGATGGTTTACTAAGTATGTAAAATATGGGTATATGCGTGAATAGGAAAGTTCAATGATGCAAAAATGGGGCGGGAAGAGCAGAAGTGCATTAAGGAAAACATCAAACCGTGGGACAGGAGATGATCATATTTTCCAGCTTGAAGGTGCCCAACGATTGTCTATATTCATCCCACCTAACTCTAGGATAAGGGGATATAAAGAGCTTTCCACACACCTTGAAAGTTATGGTTGCACTATAACTTATCCCTCAAAATCCCTAGAAGTTTTACGAGAATTACCTACTGCTAGTTTCACTGCTATAAACATCGAATCTAAAGAGGGAATAGAAATAGAAGCTCTGCAAATGGCTCATCGATGGGCCCACCAAAGAAACCTATTGCACAGCTTTTTCATCCCACTTTAGTTTACTTACAGACATTATTGTTCCATTTCTTCCCGTAAAATCTCAGTTGCACGTTCGAGTAGTTCTTTTTCTCTTTTCTCCGGTATGTTCCTAGAAGAAAAGTAACGTTTCATGGCTTCCATTGGAGATAATCTTTCACTTTCATCAGTGCCTAACCTCGTTCGTCTATCTCTTCGAACATTTCTTTGAATAGAAGCGATGTGGTGAGCAGAAACTAGAGATTCGCGAACTTCAAATTCTCGAAAAGCATGTTCATCCTTAGCATCCATTGTGATTCTCATTCGAACAATAGAATCGCGGATTTTAACTGATGATTTTGTTATAGCAGATTTAGCGATTTCAGTCGGGTTTTCACCATCTGGAACGCGAATATCTAGAGTTAGCATAGGTCGCGCGTCCACCTCAATAAACTTGAAATCATGCAACCTTTCTCCTCGCCCCATAGTGGGATCCAGTTCAAACACACAAAAACCTTTCGAGTCATTTTCTTCAGAAAAGTCGATACGTTGGAGGCTTCCTGGATATACAACATATGGATGCTTAGCCAAGATTTGATGTTTATGCACATGGCCTAGTGCTACGTAATCGAACGAGGGATTCGCAAGCGTGCCGAGTGACAAAACATGATCATTGCCTAGCATGAGACCGCGCTCAGAAGATACTTTTGCACCTGCTACTGTTACATGTCCACTAAGTACAGCTGGGATTGAAGAATCTAGTTTGCTTATTTCATCGTTCAAAAGATCTGTTAATTTCGCTTCTACATTTTTAGTTATTTCTTCAAGGCTCATATTTCTTGTTTCATCTTTTGCCATGAACCCCCCGATCCTAATCCATGGCAGGGAAACTATTTGAATATTGCCAACTTTAGTTTTCACCATGTGAGTTTTTAGCGTTGAACCCACTGTTACATTGGATACAGAGAGGGTTGGAAATATCTCCAGTGCAGTAGCACGATTTGATACATGTGGCAGGTCATGATTCCCTACAGTAAGGAAAACGGGAATACCCTCATTAGATAAACGGCTTATTCTTCTGGCGAATTCTCTTTGATGTGTTTGAGAGGGATCTCTATTTTTGTAAGCATCACCTGAGAAAACTACGAGATCTATATTATTATCAAGAGCATAAGATACAGTCGCATCTAAGGTACTCAGAAAATCAAGCATCCTAGTAGAGGCACCCAGAAATTCAGCTCTATCTAAGCCGGGAGCAAAATGGTCTGGCAGAGCTTCAAGGTCTTCCTGAGTTGCAGGGCGACCATAATTTTCAACACCTATATGTACGTCGGATAAGTGTAAAATTCGCACGTTATATGCACTCCTGAAACACTTGTTAGTTACACACGCGAACTGCCCATCTCACGTAAGTGATCTTTAAGCGCAGGTAATAAATCGCTAATTAATGATCGGCTTTGAGTCATCGTATCCCTGTTTCTTATGGTCACAGCTTTGTCAGACTCTACTGTTTCAAAGTCTATAGTAATGCAAAGAGGAGTTCCTATTTCATCTTGACGTCTGTAGCGCCTTCCAATCGATTGTGCATCATCATATTGAGCAGGAAGAATCGACCTGATTTCGTTAAACACCTCTTTAGCAGTTGGAACTAATTTTTCATTTCTACTAAGGGGCAACACAGCTATTTTGACAGGTGCGATGTCTGGATGGAACTTAAACAAAACTCGTTTATCTTTACCTGTGTCTTCTTCCTTGTAGGCATCAGACATAAACGCTAATGCAGCTCTATCAACTCCCAATGCTGGTTCAATAACCCAGGGATAGTAGCTTGATCCCGTTTCTTGATCGAAATATTCCAATTTAACACCAGAACTTTTAGAGTGCTCCGCCAAATCAAAATCAGAACGACGAGCAATTCCTTCTAATTCTCCAACTCCCCAAGGGAATTCAAACTCTATATCTGAAGTACCCTTTGAATAGTGAGACAATTCAGTATCGTCATGCTTTCTGATCCTCAAATGTGATCTATCGATACCTAATTTAACAAACCAATCCATTCTTTGATTGACCCAGTATTCAAACCATTCTTCGTCTTGACTGGGTTTAACGAAAAATTCCATCTCTGCCTGTTCGAATTCTCTAGTTCTAAAAATAAAATTCCCAGTCGTAATTTCGTTACGGAATGATTTACCTATCTGAGCTATACCAAATGGTAATTTCATCCTAGTCGAGTTAAGTACATTCTCAAAATTTATGAAAATACCCTGAGCGGTTTCAGGCCTTAGCCAAACTTGATTTGCTGAGTCTTCAACTGGACCTGCAAATGTTTTAAACATTAAATTAAAGTGCCGTGGTTCAGCCAAAATTGAACCATCTTCGGGACACCTGGAAGGATCATCTAGGTGGTCTGCTCGGAATCTTTTCTGGCATTGAGGGCATTCTACTAGAGGATCTGTAAACACTTTGGCATGGCCGCTGGCTTCCCAGACTTTGGGACTCTGGATTATTGCACTGTCTAATCCAACCACGTCGTCTCGTTCAGTGACCATGGACCTCCACCAAGCATCTTTAATATTCCTTTTGAGTTCTACGCCAAGTGGGCCATAATCCCAAGTCGAGCCAATCCCTCCATAAATCTCACTTGCGGGGAATACAAACCCCCTTCTTTTGCTAAGGGATACTAATTTAGGAAGGGTGACAATTTTTTCTGAAGATGGTTCCATTGATGCTCACTTGCTGGTAGGGATTTGAGAGAAAATCACATTCACCTATTCATTATACTTTGATAAATTGAAGAAGTAGTAAAAAGATGATAAATTCGTCGACTGCATGACTGATTTAGACTACCCCAGAAAAGACTTACTCGTATCTGCCCAATGGTTATTTTCCAATTTAAATGACCCTGAGCTTAAGATAGTGGATGCAGGGAACTGGATTCTTGAAGAACCACGGTTAGAAAGAATTCCAGGTGCACTCTCACCTGAACATCCGTATGTGAAAAGCGGAAAAAATAAGAAACTTGTTGCTGATCCTCACGAATTTGAGGCAATTTCAAGGAACATGGGTATCTCATCTGATTCCCGGATCGTGATTTACGATTCCGCATATTCTCTTAATGCTGCAAGGTTTTGGTGGGTACTCAACTATTACAATATCTCCAATGTTTCGATTTTGAATGGAGGATTTGATGAATGGAAGAAAAATTATCCCACAACAACGCAAATCCAACCGGTTCTCAAAAGTAATTACTCCCCAGTCATAAATCAAAATGTACTAGCTACAGCAAGTTCAATGAATGATGCCATTGAAGACACAGATGCAACTATTTGGGATACGCGTACTTTGGGTGAGTACTCTGGTGAAAACCCTAGAAGTAATTCGAGGGTAGGGCACGTACCTGGCGCAATTCATTTTGAGTGGAAACAAATGATGAACGAAGATTCTACGTTCAAAAACGCAGACAGGATTCAAGAAATATTAAACAAGTTGGGTATTATTCCGAACAAAAGAATTTACACATACTGACAAGGCGGCATCCGTGCGGCGCACGGCGCGTTTGTTTTGGCTTTAATGGGTTTCAGCAATGTTTGTGTCTACGACGCTTCAATGGCTGAGTGGGCAAACCAAGACACAACTCCCCTAGAACTTAGCTGAGAATTTGTTAATCGATTCCAAAAATAGCGTATATCTGAGCAGTCACTGTAAGGTCGCTTCCATAAATTGGGGTCGGGGCTTCACTCATTGCAAATGACCTAGTGTCGTAGGCAATGTTAGTTTCTCTTGGAACGTTACTCGATTCGGAGACGTACAATACGCGACCTATACTGAAACCCATTTCTTTTGCGATTGCGTTAGCCTTGTCTATGGCATCTTTTGAAGCTAATAACATTGCTTCTCTTTCTGCATTAATTAAGCTCTCAACGCCAAAAGTAATGTTATCTATTCTGAGGTCGTCACCACCAGCTACTGTTAAATTATCAATAACTCTGCCAACAATTCCCATTTCTAAGATGGTGACTTCTACGTCATTTCGAACGACATAGCCTGTCAGTACCCGTTGGTTACTTCTAATTCCATTCTTATAGATATCTTCCCATTCATAAGTGGGTTGAATATCATAATTCCTCGTAACTATTTGATCGCTAGTGATTCCATCGGATTTTAGACTCTCAAGCATTTTGTTCAGGGAATTTGTGGCTTTCTTTGACGCAGTCGCTACGGATAAAGAAAATACCTCGACGCCAACATTCACTATTGCCAATTCAGGTTCAATTTCGAGTTTACCTATGCCAATCACATGAACACCGTTAGAAATTTGGGAGTCAACATTTCGAGATGAAGCGGATTCTGAATACACAACTTCAGAGCTGATGATTTCGTTTGGCATATTTGCTTCCTCAGTACTAGAGCAGCCATATAGAGCTATTGCAGCTGACAGCATGATCAAAGCGATTTTCTTTGAGAATTTAAGATTGGAAGTGGGCATTTTTTTGTAAACCATAGAGCTTAGTCCAAACATTTGAGATCATTGTATAATTCTACTTCAGAATTTACTGGTCTAGGTATGCTATGCGCAACGCCTTTATAGAGTTGATAAAAACGTTTACCCTGGCCATTTTTTTACTTCTAGTTCTTCAATCTTTCATACAGCTTTATCAAGTCAGCGGCCCAAGCATGGAACCTCTGCTGGCTTCAGGCGATAGAATAGTTGTTAACAAATTGAGGTATGCTGCGTTTGATCTGAATAGAATCAATGACTTAATTCCAACTAGAAATTCATCGACTGATCAAATATGGCAACCTTTAGGGCCACCAAAAGCTGGAGACTTGATAGTCTTCAAATCAGTACAAAATGAAAGTAAGACATTGGTAAAAAGGGTTGTTGCTTTACCGGGTGAGAGAGTGAAAATCGTGAGAGGAGTCATATACGTAAACGATTTCCCCGTTGCTGAACCATACGCTGAGAATGTAGTTCTACAGACTTATCCGGAAGTACTTATTCCAGTTGGGGAATTTTTTGTAATGGGCGATAATCGAGTCTCTAGCAACGATTCTAGAAACTGGGGAACAGTACCTATTGAAAATATTGTTGGTAAAGCATGGATAATATACTGGCCATTTGGTCGAAATGATATTTTATAATCTTTTGGCTTAGTATTTACAAAGTGCCCCTGTAGCTCAACGGCAGAGCGATAGGCTTTTAACCTATGCGTCGCGGGTTCGACTCCTGCCAGGGGTACCAATTTTCTGAACATTTAAAGACCCCCTCAAATATTAACTACGAAAAACGCCAAAACTACGTTAAACACCGACTGAATCTGCGAAAAACTATCTTTTTTTCTGGCTTTAAAGCAGGCGCTTGGATTTTCTAATAAGTTTGGGTATACTGCCCGCAGTTTGATGACGTATGGCGTTATTTTTTCAGCGTAATGCCATCTTAGGGGAGAACGTTATGTTGAAAAGAAAATTCGGATTAAATTTAGTAGGTCTATTGATGTTGTCTGCACTCGTTGCAGCACTGTTAATTGCCTGTGGTGACGACTCGGACGATGCTCCGGCACCTGCAGCTGCTCCAGCAGCAGCAGCACCAGCCGCTGCAGCCGAACCTGAACCCGCTGCGGATGATGAGGGTCCTGGCGAGCCAGAGCCTTTGCCATATCGCAAACCAACTCCAACTCCAGGTCCTACAGCAACTCCAACTGAACAAGAAAAGATTCTTCAGCAGGGAGCCATGTTTGCTAGCTTGGACACGGATTGGGTAGCAACCGATGCTTGGAAAGCTCTGCTTCCTGCTGCTCAGGCAGAAGGTAATGTAATCTTTAC
>CAYMJY010000062.1:0-7070 GCA_964391355.1 uncultured Dehalococcoidia bacterium
AAAGCCGGAGAGTCTTTGGGTGATTTTGCAATAAGGACGCTGGAAGAGGAAGTTCCTTACACTCTAACCGTCAACCACCGCCCCGGTGGGGACAAAGTGCATGATGAAATGATTAGACAAACAGCACAGCACGAAAAAACTATTATCGCCAGTGATGGTATCTATCATGGTCCTCATCCTCATCCCCGTGCTTTTGGTTGCCATACCCGCGTACTTCGCCTATGTGTGAGGGAAAGGAATTTGTTGTCCCTTCAGGAAGCAATTCACAAGATGACAGGAAAACCTGCTGAACGTTTTGGGATTGCTGAAAGAGGAAGGTTAGCTCCTAATTATTTTGCAGACTTAGTTCTGTTTGACCCTGAGAACGTATCTGATCGATCTACTTGGGAACAACCACTGCTAGAACCTATTGGAATCAAGCAAGTATTTGTGAACGGCAAATCTGTGGTCAAAGACGGAGTACCAACGGGGATATTGCCTGGACAAGTAGCAAAACGTAAAGCATGAAGATTACATAGGAACCAATTTTTGATATGCTCTACCTGTGGAACGCCCCATTAGCACACATCCAGGAGCATCATCTTCATCGTTAGATACACCTGCCTTGGTAATTGATCTTGATATTTTTGATGCCAATGTAAATTTCGTTCATAGCTTTTTCTCTGAACGATCTGCCTACCTACGCCCTAGCGCGCACACACATAAAACACCGGCTCTTGCTCACCGGCAATTGGCCGTTCCAGGGTCTGCTCCCGGCATTGCAGTAGTATCGATTAGCGAGGCAGAAATTTTTGCTTCAAACGGTATTAGTGATATTCGAATAACCACCCAAATTCCGTCTGAGGCCAAATTGCGACGTGTCGCAGCTCTCGCGAAAAACTGCAAAGTTAGTCTTATAGCAGATAACTCGCATGTAGTTAGGTTGTACAGTGCCGCTGCGGCTGCAGCTAATGTGAATTTTGACATTCTAGTAGACATAAATATCCATGCGGACAGAACCGGTGTTCGAGACGCTGGTGAAGCTCTAAATCTTGCCAATTTAGTCGGCAATCTCTCAGGCCTGACTTTTTGTGGAATTTTTACAACCGGAGGGCCCCTTGGAGCACTCACGACAGAAGAGTTGAACCGAAGAGATCAAAAAGCTGTGGAGTTTTTCATCGAATCTAAGAACTATATCGAGAAGAAAGGTGTAGAGGTCAAGGAAGCTTCTTTCGGCAACAGCACTCACGATTACGAACTCGTCGGTTCCACAGAAGGTATTACTGAAGTCCGCTCTGGTGCATATGCATTTTTAGATGCGAATCACGCAAATCATTGCCCTGACCTTAATCACGCTGCTTATATCATAGCCACCGTGAACAATCGTCCTGAGAGTGCGCGTGCAGTTACAGATTGTGGCCAGAAAGCAATAGGCCGTGATCTTGGGCCGCCAGTAGTATTAAATAATAAAAATCTTATAGCAGCTGCTGGTAGCGCTGAACATGGGCTTATAGATTCGACTGATGGCTCTATGCTAGCTCTTTCAATTGGTGACAGGGTTAAATTGGTTCCTTCAGATATATCCACCACATTCTCTCTCCACGATATAGCTTACGGCATAAGGAACGACACAGTAGACTCTGTATGGCATATTTCCGCTAGAGGAGCGTTCAACTAATGCGAAAAATTCCGTTGCCAGGAACTCCAATTGACGAACTGGATACTCCTGTACTCATCATTGACCTTGACGCACTAGAAAAAAACATTAACGTCATCGCCTCACACTACGTTGATTCTGATACCAAGCTTCGTCCGCACGTCAAAAACCACAAGTCTCCTCAAATTGCATGGATGCAGGTTAATGCCGGAGGAACGGTCGGTGGAGTCTGCTCAGCAAAAGTATCCGAGGCAGAGGTGTTTGTTGAAGCTGGGTTCCCCAATGTTCTCATAGCCAATCAAATTGTCAGTGCTCCAAAAATTCAACGCCTAATGTCTTTAGCCAAACGTTCAAACCTGATGGTTGTTGTAGACGATTTAGTGCAAGTGAAGCTTTTATCGGAATCTGCTATCAGCTCAGGGTCTACACTGGGTGTCCTTGTTGAAGTGAATACGATGATGCGCAGGGGTGGTGTTCGATCAGTAGAGGAAGGAGTAGCACTAGCAAAAGAGATTGTTTCCTCTCCAGGTTTAATCTTTAAGGGCGTTCAAAGCCATCAGGTCCCCGAAGTCGACTCTCCTTCAACTACTCAACGATTTGATCAGGGCAGGAAATTTTTTGGAATGGTTTTAGACGTTAAAAAATCCATCGAAGAATCGGGAATCAATGTCGAGATTGTTTCGACGGGTGAATCTTGGACATATGACGTAGCTGCTGCTACACCCGGAGTTACAGAAATTGAAGGTGGGACATACATTGTAATGGAAGTCCCATACACATACATGGATGAATTTTCTTTAGCTGCCAAAATAATAGGTACAGTAATTAGTAAGCCATCAGATAACACCGCGATCGGTGATGTCTCGATTGAGGCTATAGGATCTCCGAATGGACCTCCCACCGTTGAGGGTATTGAAGATGTAACCGTAGAATCGATGTCCCTCGAACATACGGTGCTCAAATCGAGTGGCTCAATGCCCCTTAATGTAGGTGACCATTACACCTTACTTACTCACCAGCAAGACATAACCATGAATCGATGGGATCAATATATAGGCGTAAGAAATGGAATCGTCGAGTCTGTTTTTGAAGTAACTGCGAGGGGTTGTTCGAACTGAAATATCAGTCCTCTCTATGTTGCAAAAAAGAATTTTTTATGGCTGGGTTATTGTTGCTGTAGTTTTCACGGTCAATTTGGCCTCGAACGTGACAGCGTCATTCACATTCGGTTTATTTGTTATCCCAATGTCTGAAGACTTGGACGTCTCTCGTGGTTCAATCGCCTTTCTTCCAACAGCAAGATTAGTCGGAACTGCAATTGCTTCCTTTCTCTTAGGAAGAGCAGTCGACCGCTATGGTGGCCGAATTCTTATTCCCGCTGCCGCCTTAATTTCAGCGACGGCACTCATAGGAGTTGCTCAAGCCAATAGCTACCTTCTTGTAATTATTATTTTTGGTGTATTGGGTCTATTTGATACCAGTTCCCCCGGGAATGTGCTCACAGCTGTTCCAATAGCAAAATGGTTTGTTCGACTCAGAGGTCGAGCTACTGCAATTGCAACTTTAGGTTTTGCTGTAGGTGGCGGAAGCTTTGCTGTTTTACATGAACACTTAATCAGTAACTACGGTTGGCGTACTGCATTAACCACATCTGCAATAATTTTGGCAGTTGTTATTGTTCCAACAACATTAATTTTTATGCGAAGACAGCCTGAAGACTTAGGCCTAAACCCCGATGGTTTTCAGAGTTCAGGCATTGACGAGTCCGGTCACCAAATTTCAAAAAATGAAATTCAGTGGACTTTGGTTGAATCTCTTAGAACATCAGCATTATGGAAAATTGCTTTTGCATACGGATTGATAAATTTTGCGACTATTGGATTTATAGTCCATCGAACCGCATATTGGAATGAAGGAGGAATTGATACCTCATTGATAGCGATAGGGTTCGCATTTGATTCAGCTGGATTCGCCACAAGCGTTCTTATCGGAGGTCTTCTCGTAGAACGTATCCCAGCAAGAATCCTCGGTTTCATTTCTGCAATCGGACAAGGCGGTGCTATAACCTTATCCATCTTTTGGTTCTCCTCACCTGCAGTAATACTGATACCGTTATTATTTGGCCTTGTTGCCGGCACCGGAGTGGTGGTCCAGACTGTTATTTGGGCAGATTATTATGGTAGGGAATTCCAAGGCGCAATCAGAGGGTTTGTCGTGCCGATAACTTTAGTCGGAATGGGGTTGGGTCCTCCCGTAATCGGAATCCTATATGACCTTAATGGAAATAGTTACTTCGGGGGATTCTCATTGGCAGTCTTACTTCTGGTAGTCGCTGCACTAGCTCTTGCCACTGCAAAACCACCAAAGAAAAATACGATCCCACAGTAAATTCACTCTACTGATTATGAAAGCGGCACCAAGTCATCTACTGTTTTGGATTTGATTTTGTGGTTAGATTTCAAGTCGGATTTACTAGAGTGTTTGACCAGAACATCTGCAAGGTAATGTGCAGTGGGAGAAGTCGGATGCTTAACCAACTTTTCCGGACTTCCAGCAACTACAATTTTACCTCCACGAAAACCCGCACCTGGTCCCACATCAATGATCCAATCAGCATTTTTGATCAAATCCATATGGTGTTCAATTAGAAGAACGGTATTGCCCTGATCTACTAAACGATGAAGTACTCGAAGCAGATGCGCACAATCATCAAAAGCTAATCCCGTAGTAGGTTCATCCATTATGTACAAGGTTTTACCAGTAGCCTTTTTTGAAAGCTCCGTCGCTAACTTTACGCGCTGTGCTTCACCACCAGATATAGTGGTGGCCGGTTGACCTAATTTGATATATCCGAGCCCCACGTCTTGTAGTGTCCCTAATATTCTTTTGATCCTGGGATGAGCCTCAAAGAATACGAATGCCTCAGTAACTGTCATTGCAAGAACATCAGCTATTGTTTTATTTTTGAACTTGATCTCCAGCGCATCATTGTTATACCGTTTGCCAGCGCAAATTTCACATGGGACTGTAACGTCCGGTAAGAATTGCATTTGAATTTGGATATACCCGTCGCCACTGCATGCTTCGCATCGTCCTCCCTTTACATTGAAGGAAAACCTACCCGGAGCATATCCCCTCGCTTTTGACTCTGGTAGTGATGAGAAAAGTTCACGGATAGGAGTGAAAGTACCAGTATAGGTAGCAGGGTTTGATCGAGGAGTTCTACCGATTGGGGTTTGATCAATGTTAACAACTTTATCTACGTTTTCCACACCCTCAACACCATCACTTGGGCCTGGGCGATCTTTAGCATGGTAAAGCTTCTGAGCCAGCCATTTATATAAAACCTCATAAACTAATGTGGATTTCCCCGAACCTGAAACACCGGTGACACAAACCAACTGGCCAAGTGGGATTTCTACATCTATATGCTGAAGATTATTTGCACTCGCTCGAAGTAATTTCAAACGCTCTCCACTACCTTTTCTTCTTTTGGAGGGGAGTGGGATTTCCACTCTCCCAGAAAGATATGCGCCTGTGGTCGACTGCTTAGAGGACTCAATTTTTGCAATGGTTCCCTCAGCTACGATACTACCTCCATGTTCCCCTGCACCTGGTCCTAGATCCACTAAATGATCTGCTGATCGCATTACTGCCTCGTCGTGTTCGACAATGATGACAGTATTACCCAAATTCCGTAGGTTCTTTAATGTTTCAATTAGACGAGCATTATCAACAGAGTGCAATCCTATTGATGGTTCGTCACAAACATACAAGACTCCAGTTAAACCTGACCCAATTTGAGTCGCTAAGCGTATTCGTTGAGCCTCTCCACCGCTTAACGTCCCTGCAGCCCTTGATAGATTCAAATACCCTAATCCTATATCAAGGAGAAACTGCAACCGACCTTGGATTTCTTTCAAGATCTGATTAGCAATTGTTGCGTCTCGTTCATTGAGGTGGTCTGGATCCGGGAACTTTACCTTTGGCCTTCCTTCTGGGCTGTCTCCTTTCCCATTAATGGCTAAAACCCATTCTGATGCTTGCCATATTGGTAAATCAGTAACACGAATGATATTTCTATCCGCAATCGTCACAGCCAGTGACTCAGGTTTTAATCTAGCTCCTTCGCATTCATCGCATGGGTTTGAAGCCATATAACGTTCAATCTCACGTCTGACATAATCGCTCTGGGTATCTTTGTACCGACGCTCAAGGTTTGCAATCACCCCTTCAAATTTTGTTTCCCATTCCCACTGTCTCCCTCTACGAGTTCGATGGCGCATCTGAATTGTTTTAACTCCTTCGCCATAAAGCAACATCTTAAGCACATTTTCAGGGAGGTCTCTGATTGGCAAGCTAGAAGAAAAGCCGAATTGCTCAGCCATAGACAATAAAACACTTGTATACCAAGAAGTGGCAGTACCTGCTCTAGCCCAAGGCTGAATTGCTCCATTAGATAGCGACAAATCCTTGTTTGGTATGACCAAGTCAGGATCTATAGTTAATTTCACTCCTAACCCCGAACAAGCATGGCATGCACCATGTGGACTATTAAAACTGAAAGTCCGGGGTTCAATTTCAGGAAGACTTATGCCACAAACAGTGCAGGCAAATTGTTCAGAGTACGTGCGTTCTTCTTGGCTATCAGCGTCTACGGTGATCAAATGGCTTTCACCAAACCTCAAAGCCGTCTCTACTGATTCTGTTATTCTGGAGCTCTCTAAATCTTTTTCTACAACCAAGCGATCAACAACAATTTCAATATCGTGCCATTTTTTTTTATCTAGATTGATCTCTTCGTCCAGTGCACGAACGGTACCATCAACTCTTACTCTGACGAATCCTGAACGCCGAGCATTTTCCAAAATATCTTTATGCTCCCCCTTTTTATGGATAATGACTGGAGCCAAGACCATCAGCCTTTTGCCTGGTGTTTCATCAGAAATAGATTCGACTATTTGTTGAATAGTTTGCCTAGAAATAAGTCGGCCGCACTTTGGACAATGTGGTTTCCCCACTCGGGCAAAAAGTAACCGTAAGTAATCATAAATCTCCGTCACTGTTCCGACTGTAGACCTTGGGTTATGTGAAGTGCCTTTTTGATCAATGGAAATAGCGGGAGATAAGCCCTCAATATAATCTACATCTGGCTTATCCATCCTGCCTAAAAATTGTCGTGCATACGCAGATAGTGATTCGACGTACCTTCGCTGCCCTTCTGCGTAAATCGTGTCAAAAGCTAGGGTAGATTTGCCCGAGCCTGACGGGCCTGTGATTACAACTAATTTATTGCGAGGAATAGTAACGTCAATATTTCGTAAATTATGCTCGCGAGCACCCTTAACTATTATGTTGTCTATTGCCATGTACAATACCCCGTCTCTTGTTCCATCTAATGGTAGCATCGGTTCTGTTAGCAACAAAGAGTTAG
>CAYMJY010000063.1:0-1729 GCA_964391355.1 uncultured Dehalococcoidia bacterium
TCGGATTTCTTTTTCTGCACCGTTGTTATGATACTGAAAAATTGTTGTCATTTTTAAATTTATAAGGGTTTTTTCTAATAAAAGCAAAAGCACCCCAAAAGGGTGCTTTTGCTTTTATTAGAAAAAGTTGCTTTTAGGAGGTAGCTATCGCTTGGTTACGATTAACATGATTACCATCCGATTCCCAGCTGGTAATTTGAATAGAGTTTTTGAACTCTCGTATTAAACCGCAAACTTTACATGTTCCGACACTAGTGGGTCCATTAGGGCTTTCAATTAACCAATGATGCCCATGGTCTGCTTCTTCCACTTCAATTAAAGCGTCCCCATCGCGAACTTCCTGTGTTGTCGACATAACTCCTCCGTTGTTTAAGTTAACTCCGCTCAGAAATAGGAATGTATTTCATATCCATAGCGCCTGTGTATCGCATCAAAGGTCGTATAAGAATATTTCGGCTTTGTTGTTCAAGGACCTGAACGACATAGCCCGGAATACGTGCTAAAGCAAAGATGGAAATAAAGAGATCTTCAGGGATACCTAAGAGGTAATATACTGAACCAGACCAAAAATCCACATTTACGCAGATACCTCGTTCAGCATATGGAGCCATTTTCTCCTCTACTTTACTCAAAATCTTAAACCACTTAGGGTCACCTGCTTTTTCAGCCAGCAACCGAGAACCTTCTCTAAGGTGCCGAGCTCTAGGATCTTCAGCACGGTAAACAGCATGGCCAAATCCCATGATCCTTTCCCGTTTTTCTCGTTTTTGATTTAAATAAGCTTCTACATTACTTTCATCACCAATCTCTAATGCCATTTTCATGACACCTTCAGCAGCTCCACCATGCAATGGACCTTTCAGTGTAGCGATTCCAGAGACGACGCAAGCATGTACATCAGCTAAGGTGCTAGCAGTAACTCTTCCTGCAAATGAAGATGCATTGGATCCATGGTCCAAATGTACAATGAAATCTTTATCCATCAATCTATTAGTGTCCTCGTCGGGCTCCGCACCCAAAAGCATGTTCAAGAAGTTCCCCGAATGGTTCAAGGATGGGTTTGGAGGAATAACATCATTCCCGCTCCTAATTCGATGATGCGCAGCGACAATTGATGGAGATTTTGCAGTGAGTTCAATGCCCTTTCTCAGGGCTGCTTCGTACGAAGAATCCTCTGCATCTTCGGTAAAACCTGAAAGTGCTGAGACAGCGGTTCTTAAAACATCCATTGGATGCGCGGACTGTATATTGTTGATTACATCAAGTACTGGGACAGGTAGTTCCCTGTTGTTTCTTAGTTGGTTATCGAAAGAATCGAGTTCTTTCTGGGTTGGAAGACGGTCATGGATTAAGAGAAAAACGGTTTCTTCAAAAGTTGAGTTCTCAGCCAGATCATGAATATCATAGCCACGGTAGATTAGCTTTCCGACATCACCAATCACGTTGCTAGCGGTAGTATTATCCAAGTAGACGTCGCGTAGTCCTCGCTTTAATTCAACTTCCTCTGCCATAAAATCCTCTTCAAGCCTTAAATCAGCACTTCAACAGAAATTGACGCGGAGAAAGTAACTTAATGAATGAATCGCAATTCACGCGAAACTTACTACAGAAAGCCTGATACGATGAAACCCGCGCCAGGAACATCGCATGTTTCAGGAAATACTCTAGAGTGACTCTAGAGGGCCGAGCAATAGTACAATTTTGGACGCACTACTGTCAATTAAAACCC
>CAYMJY010000063.1:1829-7021 GCA_964391355.1 uncultured Dehalococcoidia bacterium
AGCAAGAAAGCATCGTTTGACACTTCTCTGCTGCATGGGTACGCTTGCGTAGTATTATGCTATTGTCTGATAAGGGGTTAAGGTTTCTTTAAATTGTTGCCCGCAATGATTCTTCCAATTACATCGCAAGGAGATCTCTAATGGCCGGTCAGCGCGAGTTTGTAGTGCGTTTTGCTGGCGAGGGAGGTCAAGGTGTTGTTACGGCCGCTGAGTTTGTGGCACGTGCAGCTACCACCGTTGGATTTCATGCTTTAACTTTTGCAACTTTCCCATCTCAAATTTTAGGTGGCCCCACTTGGACACAAGCTCGCGTTGGCAGGGATCCTGTCAGAAGCCCTGGCGACTCTGTCGATATACTAGTTGCCTTTAACGATGAAGCTTACCAAGAACATCGCCATGAAGTTAGAGCTGGTGGTGTCATTCTTCTTGATCCATCTGTAACCCCTGACCCTGAAGACACGGAAAGACGAACCATTGCGATCCCTTTTGATGAACTGGCAAAACAAACCGGTGAATCGCGTGCAGCTAACATGGTTGTTATGGGAGCGCTTAGTAAGTTAATTAATATGCCACTCGAGTATTTTAAGGAATTTGTCTCAAATAGATTTGCTGGCAGGGACAATGTAATAGCAGCTAACCACCAAGCATTAGAGCTAGGCCTTGAGCAAATAGCAGGTGAAGAAGCAATTACTGCTTTAGGAGAACCGGATCCTCCTAGTTACACTCAATCTTTCATTAAAGGGAATGATGCGTTGAGTTTGGGTGCTTTGGGTGCTGGCTTGAATTTTTACGTTGGATATCCCATATCACCCGCTACACCGATATTGTTGTACATGGAACGCAACCTGGTAGGCAATGGGAAATTCGCCTATCAAGTCAGCTCAGAAATTGAAGCTATCAGCGCTATAGTCGGGGCAGGGTTTGCTGGGAAAAAGTCTATGACCGCCACGTCAGGACCAGGATTTACGTTAATGGGTGAGGGAATTGGACTCGCCTGGATGGCTGAAATACCTTGCGTAGTTGTTGACGTCCAGCGAGGTGGACCGGCTACTGGTCTTCCCACAAAAACAGAGCAATCTGATCTTTTCACTGCCATGAGTCCTGCACATGGGGATTCTAGTGTTCCTATCATCGCACCTGGGACAGTAGAGGAGTGTTTTTATGCAGGAGCCACTGCTGTAAATTGGGCTGAGCGGTATCAGGGCCCTGTGATAATTTTAAGTGAACATTCATTAGCTGAGAGAGCTCAAAACATACGCAAACCTGATTTATCAAGTTTAAACAAGGAAAATAGATCCATCTATTCGGGAAGTAATGGGTATCTACGCTATGATTCATGGGAGTTATCACCCATGCCAATACCTGGTGGGCCTGGTGCTTACGTTGCTAATGGAAGCGAACATGACGGATTTGGTGACACTACTCATTTAGCTTCCCGTCACATACAAATGAGCCATCGACGCTTCAGCAAGTTGAAACTCCTCTCAGATGCAGAATTTGAAAGTAAAAACAACGCCGCGAAAGTCGCGATAATGCCATGGGGAGGATCAAAAGGCCCCGGTCAGGAAGCATATGATCTGTTAACAGATGAAGGTTTTGACCTCAGTTGGTATTACACTATGTTTCTTAATCCTTTGCCTGATGGTTTACTAGAGGAATTAAAAACTAAGGATCTGGTAATTGTGCCCGAGCTTAACTTTCAAGGACAATTTGCAAATGTTTTAAGGGGGAAGCGAGTAAAAGCGGAAGCACTAACTCAGTATACGGGACTTCCTTTTAAATCAAATGTTCTTGTAACTATGATCAAAGAACTTTTAGAGTCTAATAATTTCCAACTCACCAAAAGTAAAGGTTGAAAAATGAGTGCGAAAAACCCCGAATACGATTTTAAATGGTGTCCCGGATGTGGTGATTTTGGTGTTCGTCGAGCGCTAGAGTCCGCAATGCAAGATCGTATGGTCAAATATGAGTCTCCAATGTCCGATAATGTGGTGGTTGCGGGTATAGGTTGCTCAGGGAATTTAGTCCACCTGCTTGAAGGAGAGCAGCCATTCGGTTTTCATGGCATTCATGGAAGATCATTGCCCATAGCATTTGGGACAAAAATGGCGAATCCCGACCTAAATGTTGTCGTAGTTGCGGGTGATGGTGATTTCCTCAGTATTGGCATGGAACATATTGCACCTCAAGCTTCTCGAAATTTAAACATCACGGCTGTAATTATGGACAATGGTGTGTATGGACTGACAAAAGGTCAGTCGTCACCAACCACTGTTGAGGAAACAGTAACAAGTTCAACCCCATTTGGGAAATTGGAGCCTTCTATTCAACCTCTAGACTTGTATCTAACCTTAGGCGTTAGCTTTATTGCCTCTGGTTACTCATCAAAACCCAAGGATTTAGCCAATTACATCTCATTAGCAATGGAACATCCTGGGTTTTCAGTAGTACACGTTGCTTCTCCTTGTACTACATACAATGACACTTACGAGCAACTCAAAGGCAACGCATCGAAAGGTATCGAGCCAATGGCATGGGCTGTACCAGATGGCCATGATGTAAATAATAAGGCGAAAGCAAAGCAATTAATTGACCGAGGTGGTGTGCCACTAGGTGTAATCTACCAAGATACCTCGAGGCCCCCCTTGGAGGTTCAGATAGATGCATTACCTCAGAGAGTGAAGGTCAATGAAGTAGCAGCATTGCTTGATTCATTTGACCTGTAGACCAATTTTCTTATCATCGGTACTTTTGTGGGCAATTAACGGAGAAAAAAGTGGGCTTCTTGGCTAATACAAATTTTATTAGCGATAAAGCATTCAAGGCCCTTAACGTCTCTCGCGATTTTGACCAAACAAAGGCTTTAGATAAGGTGAATTTCGAAGCAAACTGGGGCATGACAATTGGTCTTTTTGGTCACAACGGTGCTGGTAAAAGTACGCTCTTAAAAGTGTTTGCAGGCATTTCTGCACCTAGTAGTGGTTCTGTTGAAATAGCTGGCATTGATCTCAGAAAAAGTCGATCACGTTCAAACAAAATAATTGGCTATGTAGGCCACCAGTCAATGCTATTCCAAAATTTAACTATACTTGAAAATTTGCGATTTTTTGCCAAGATGTACGCTATTTCTAACGCAGCAGATCAAATACATAATCTCCTGAAACAATTTGAAATTCTGGAATTTGGGGAACAAAGAGTTTCCACTCTTTCTAATGGTATACAAAAGCGGGCAACCATAGCGAGATCCTTAATTCATAGTCCTTCGATATTGTTACTTGATGAGCCTGAAACTGGTTTGGACAAAAATGGCATCGAGATTCTAGATCAAGTTGTAAACAATGTGCGGAGCTCAGGGTCTACTGTTCTAATGAGCACACATGACCTCTCTAGAGGTCTTTCATTATCAACCGATGTCTTGGCACTGAAAAATGGAAAGGTACTGGTTTATTCCCCATCTCAAGAAATAACCAATACCGAACTTAGGAAAGTTTTATTCTAAATAACCATGCGATTACTTATTAATAGTGCTATGGCAATTTACATTAAAGATTTGCGAGTTGAACTTCGTACTCGAGAATCATTACTATCTATTTTATTTTTTGCCGTGATCACATCGTTTATATTTAGGTTCACATTTGACCCAAACCCAAATGTGGTAGATGCAGTTGGCCCAGGCATAGTATGGGTGGCATTTTTGTTTGCAGGAGTACTAGCCCTGAGCCACAGTTTCGTGTCAGAAAAAGACTACGGAACACTTCAAGCTTTATTGATTTCACCGATCCCAACAGAGGCAATTCTGTTAGGCAAAGTTGCATCGACACTAACTTTGATTTTTATCGTTGAGTTAATAATGCTTCCTGTATTTGTTGTTTTATACGATCTTCCTGTTTTTAATATTTGGTTCATCGCAATTGCATTCTTAACAACTTTTGGGTTTGCCTCAATTGGGACTTTATTTTCAGCAATTGCGGCCCACACTCGATCAAGGGAATTACTACTACCACTATTGTTTCTACCAGCAATTATTCCACTATTAATAGCTGGAGTTGCATCGACAGCTGCTGTATTTCAGGGGTCTGAATGGCAGTCATTTTCAAAGTGGTTACAGCTACTTGTTGTTTATGATGCTTTGGCGATTGTGTTATCATCAATTGCGTTCGGTTTTGTTTTGGAGGATTGATATGCCAAGTCGGCCGGTGAAGAATTTTAGCTGGTCAAAGTACCATTCCTTCGTATTCTTTGCTGGAATAATTGGGCTTATTAACCTCTGGATGATTTTCATCTGGGTCCCTACAGAACGGTCAATGGGGTTGGTGCAGCGATTGTTTTATATCCATGTCCCCACGGTCTGGGTTGGTTTTATTGCCTTTGGTTTTGTTGCATTAGCCAGCGCATTGTACCTATTTGAGCGTGAGATAAAATGGGATCGAAGAGCCTCAACTGCTGCTGAAATCGGCCTTGTACTTCTATCTGTATCGATGGCCACGGGAGCAATGTGGGCAAAACCAGTCTGGGGTACTTGGTGGACCTGGGATCCCAAGTTGACTTCTGTATTTGTTTTGTGGCTCATATTTATTGGTTATTTAATGGTTAGGGTTTATGCCACATCGAGTCGCCAAGCTGCTACTTGGTCTTCTATTGTTGGAATCATCGGTTTTGCAAATGTCCCCATAGTTTACTTGGCTTCTATGTGGTGGAGATCCTTACATCCTGAACTTGTTACTGGACCCTTATCTGAGTCAGGATCTTTAGATCCTGATATGCGTACTGTTTTATATTTTTCAACTTTTGTATTCGCAGTTTTGTTTGTTTGTCTGACTCAAGTGAGATTATTGATTAAAAATAGTGAAGAAGAATTTGGCATTTATCGCAAGGAGCTTTCTGGATAGTATGAGTATTCGCAATAGATTGTTAGTATCTTCGTTGGTTACAAGCCTATTATTATTGGCCATGTATTCTACAGTTCTAGGTGAGTCTGAGAGTAATAGTCAAACAGCAGATAACAATTTGAATTATCTGTTCGCTGGTTTTGCGATAGTGTGGATTGGGATAATCGGGTACCTTCTTTACTTAGTTTCTAGACTAAAAGTGCTAAAAGAGGAACTGGATGAATTAAGGCGTGAGATTGAATCTAGTAAAGCTTCAAATGAAAAGTAACATGCTTTTCTCAATTACGGACAGATAAAATTGTG
>CAYMJY010000064.1:0-6970 GCA_964391355.1 uncultured Dehalococcoidia bacterium
CCTCTAGTTAGAAAGATGATTGAACAATACCAATTGAACCCTAATGAAATTGAAAGATCTGGCAGGGTCGGAATAGTGACAAAGCAAGATGTAATGCAACATTGGCACACCATTACTCAATATACTGATTCACTTCCGCATCTGGTTCACGAAACATATGTTCAACATGAAAACAACGCTGAAGAGGGAATAGATCGTATCGAGCTCACCTCTATTAGGAGAAGAATTGCTCAGCATATGGCAACAGCAGCTACTGAAATTCCTTCAGCATGGACAATGATAGAAGTTGATGTTTCAGAATTAGTGTCCTGGAGGAACCGAGTTAAAGATAAATTTAAATCTGCTAATTCAACTTCATTATCCTTTTCTGCGATAGTAGGCTGGTTAACAGCAAAAGTTTTGGCTGAAAACCCCATACTAAATAGCACTTGGGGTGTTGATTCAATCAAGCAATTTAAATCTATTAATTTAGGCTTGGCTGTTTCTACTGAATCCGGCCTAATTGTTCCAGTTGTTCATCATGCAAATGGAATAAACTTCGTTGAATTTACAACCAAAGTTAACCAGCTAATCACCAAGGCTAGAAATGCCACTTTAGATTTAAGTGATGTTCAGGGTGGTACTTTTACACTAAACAATACCGGAGCTCTGGGATCGGTTCTTTCTGTACCAATAATCAATTATCCTCAATCTGCGATACTTACTACTGAGGCTATAATTAAACGACCGATTGTGACGGAGTCTGATGCTATAGCAATTAGGTCAATGATGAACTTGTGCCTTAGTTTCGACCACAGGGTCTGCGATGGGCATGATGCCAGCATTTTCCTCTCTTCATTAAAAAAGATATTAGAACAGACTGATTTTTCAGAAATCTTCAACTAACTATTTCAAACCAGTAGGTAGTAATGGGTAAAGAGTTAAAGTTACGTTATGGCACCAACCCTCACCAGGTACCGGCGTCTGTTGTTTCCGGAATTAAAGAGTTACCTTTTAAAGTAATTAATGGATCTCCGGGCTATATTAACCTCCTTGATGCCTTAAATTCTTGGCAATTAGTAAGCGAACTAAAATCTTCGCTTCATCTTCCTGCTGCAGCGTCTTTTAAGCATGTTTCTCCTGCTGGAGCTGCAGTCGCTGTCCCTCTTTCAGATGATCTGGAAAAAGCTTACTTTTTATCTGGTTTGGAGCTAAGTCCTTTGGCCCTTGCATACGCTCGTGCAAGAGGCGCAGATAGGATTTCTTCTTTTGGTGACTGGGTTGCATTGAGCGATATTGTGGATAAACAAACAGCGTTATTACTACGCCGTGAAGTGTCAGATGGAGTGATAGCCCCTGGTTTTAGTCACGAAGCATTAGAAATTCTTACAAAAAAACAAGGAGGACGATATTGCCTACTTGAAATTGATGAGAATTATAAACCTGCTGATACAGAATCCCGTGATGTTTTTGGCCTGACTATGAGGCAAATGAGGAATAATGCCATTATTACACCTGATGGGCTGACTGATATAGCCACACCTGGAGAGGAAATCCCTGCAGAAGCTAAACGAGACTTAGTCGTAGCTCTGACCTCTTTAAAATACACACAATCAAATTCTATTTGCTTTGCGTTAGACGGGCAGGTTATAGGAATTGGGGCTGGTCAGCAGTCTAGGATTCACTGCACGAGATTGGCTGCATCGAAGGCCGATACTTGGCGTTTGCGACAACACCCTCAAACTACAGCATTACCGTTTCGTTCAGACCTAGGTCGTCCTGAGAGAGACAATGCGGTAGATGGATTTCTAAGAAATGATCTGTCTCAAAACGAACTAAAGATATGGGCAAAAGCTTTTCTATCAATTCCAGAAAAACTGACTGCAGAATCCAAAAACGATTGGATAAGAAGTATGAGCGGTGTTTCAATGGCATCGGATGCGTTTATCCCATTTCGGGATAACATCGATCGGGCGGCAGCTAGTGGTGTACAGTACATAGCGCAGCCAGGAGGCTCTGTTCGCGACTCAGATATTATTGAGGCTTGCAATGAATACGGAATTTCGATGGTTCTTTCAGGTTTTCGCCTTTTTCATCACTAAGCCGTGCTTCTTTGTTCTTACCTGATGCTTTACTGCTTCCTTAGGGATACGTGGGGGGTCAATGAAATTAAATGGTAGAACCTTCTGGCTAGGCCGTGACGTTGATTATGTTCTGGCTTGGGATTTTCAAAATCAAATTGCCTCTCAAAGGTTTGATAAATTAATACCAAACGCTTTATTTTTCCTTGAACATTCGCCTGTATATACAGTTGGAAGGCGATTTTCTGAAAAGCACTTACTCAGTACCTTAGATGCTCCTTTGATTCATACAGATAGGGGCGGCCAAATCACGTACCATGGACCAGGACAGCTAGTTTGCTATCCCATAATTCTTCTTTCGGAAACTGGTTTAGGCCCGAAACTTTTTGTTGCTGCTTTGCAATTTGCCATAATTGACTACCTTGAAAATATAGGTATCGAAGCTTGGACTGAAAAAGAGATGACGGGTGTTTGGACAAGTAAAGGTAAAGTCGCAGCAATCGGAATTAAGATTTCAAGGGGAGTGACTACTCATGGATTTGCTTTAAATATCAACCCTGACTTAGCTGCATTTGAATCAATTGTTCCATGTGGAATAGAAGGAAGAAGTGTGACGTCAGTAGAAGAATTGATTGGTAAAACAGTAGAAGCTGAAAATGTGTGTGATTTTATTACTACTTCACTTGGAATCAGGCTAGGTATTGATTGGAGTGATCGATCAGTGACCACAATAGATAAATTCTAAATTGATATTATTTTTATGGACGAGTTAGGTTTGCTCCACTAGACTATTAACACAAACCTATCTCTTTGCACTTTTTACATCTATGCCTGACTTCGAACACATTTATAGCCTTCAATCCACTGATCTTGAGATTAATAACCAAGCCAAACGCCTTGAAGGGATACAAGAAAAATTAGGCGATAGGGTTTCAATTGAGGCAGTTCAAAAAGTCCTTGATAGTCTGTTTGTAAGGTTGACTGAATTTACTGCCAAGCAAAAAGACTTAGAGGATAGTATTTCATCTCTTTCTACTCGAATTAGCACAGCAGAGCAAAAACTTTATAGTGGCCAAGTTGTTAATCCGCGTGAGTTGCAGGACCTGCAAGAAGATATAGCTCAACTAGGCAGACAAAGAGATACTCACGAAATTGATGTTCTGGAAATCCTTGAGCAATCTGATCCGGTTAGAAACCAACATGATGAAATTCAAAAAAAACTTACAATTGCAGAATCTGTTTGGAACACGCAACAGGTGAAACTCGACGAAGATAAGCTTTTAGCTCTGGAAACTACCAAGAAGCTAAAAACACAAAGAGAAGAAATTGCATCTTTAATACCAGCAACGGAACTTCAATTATATGAACAAGTTAGGTCTAGACACCCACTGGGTAAAGGTGTCGCTAAAATCAAAAATAACATGTGCGAATCATGCCTTGTTGTTCTTCCTGCTAGCCAAATTCAGTCCGTGCGTTCGAATTCTAGTTCAGCCCGCTGCACCAGCTGTGGGCTAATTTTGTTACCAGAGGCATAGTTTGAGAGCTTTAGGATACGTTTCTGTAAGTAAAAGCATACAGGGTTTTACTAAATTCTCTGATAAGTTTTCTGAGTTTTGTCAAAAAGGAAATCATGCTAATTTAGGATTTTTTAGCGATGATAAAGACGAACAGAGCAGGGCAGGGTTCGTAAAGATGATAGAGCATATTAGCTCTACATCTGTAGGTTATCTAATAGTCGTGCCAGATGCTTCTCATCTGGGTGATTCTCTTCAAGATCAAATTAATAGAATCTTGGACTTGGATGTGCTGCACTGCCAGGTTGTGTGTGACGACGACGACCTCCCTGACCCACTCCAGTCTGCAATGAAAATACTAAGTGGAGCAGGAACGGGTAGTCGTCGTGAGCGAATTCGTGAAGGAATGAAAGCAAAAGCAGCGCGTGGTTTAGGCCTTGGGAAACCTCCGTACGGATATATGGTTCAGTTCGATGGAAGATTTCGTTTGGTAGAGCAAGAAGCCGAAGTCATTCGTTCAATTTTTAAAATGTATTTAGAAGAAAACCTTGGTGTTAGAACCATCGCGCAGCGCTTGAACAGTAGTCGGATTCGAACTAGAAGCAAGAACCGATGGAGCATGGTAACTGTACGGGATGTTTTAAGAAACCATGCATACATAGGTACTTATCAGAGGTTCGGGTTGAGAATCACAGGTAATTTTCAGGTGATTATTGATCCATTAGATTTCAGACAAGTACAAGATAAAATGGCAAGCAGAAGCCCTGGTCGCAGACAATACAAAACTGGATCATTCCTTTTATCCGGATTGCTTTATTGTGGTAATTGTGGACAACGCATGATGGGAGTCTCTAGACGACAATCATGGAATACAAAGAATGGAGAGAAGCGAACATCAGAATATAGATACTATCAATGTCAGTCCAGAATAAATAGGAACCAATGTGCCTACAGAACCACTAAGGCTGAATTGATTGAAGATGAAGTAATAAAGCAAATAAGAGAAAATCGACCCAACTTAGAAGATGTTAATACTGATTTAGTGGATTATGAGTTGGAAAATAGTACGTCAAAGATACGATCAATTGACCGTAGATATGTAGATTATATTAGGATGGCTGCTAGCGGTGCAGTTCCGCTCGAAAGAATTAAGCCGGCATTAAAAGAGCTTGAGGGTTCAAAAAAGAAACTCCAGGAAAGAGTTTCAGTACTACTTCAGGGAGGAACCCAGTTAGACCAAGCAATTCAAAATTCTAGGGAGAAAATCCAAAAAGGAATATGGGAAACTTCAGAATTTCCAGATCGCCTAGAAATCCTTACCACCCTTTTGTTAAGAGCAACGATTAAGCAAGGGCACGTCCACATTACTGTTAGGGGCTAAGTGTTTTATACTGTAATGGTCAAGGTGACCGGGTGGTCGCCCAAATGGGAGGAAAGTCCGGACTTCACTAGGGAGGGTGCTGGGTAACGCCCAGGAGCTTAGCTACGGAAAGTGCCACAGAAATTATTCTGCCTGGATTTAATCCATGGTGAGGGTGAAACGGTGCGGTAAGAGCGCACCAGGCCGTCGGTGACGCCGGTGCTGGCAAACCCCACTCGAAGCAAGGCCAAATAGGGGAACAATGCGGCCCTAGACGCGTTTCCGGGTAGGCTGCTTGACTTTGTCGGTAACGACAAAGCTAGATAGATGACCACCACTCCAATGGAGTACAGGATCCGGCTTACAGGTCACCTTGACTTAATATACTGAATGGCTTAGAACTAGCAGTAATTAGCGCTTTGGAGGAGGAGCTTATGGTTACGGAAATCAGTCCAGAATCTTCAAGTAGAGGACTAACGGAAGAGGGAATAGTACATATTCCTGGTATGGCTAGCAGATGGGTTCGTTTAGGTAATGGGGCACAGGCTCATTATATGACCTGCGGGGACACAGGACCCGCAGTTATTTTACTGCATGGCGGTATCAATGGTTCGTCCGGCACAGCTGGATGGCGATTCATGGCTCCGTTTTTAGGTGCAAATGGATTCAGAGTTTATTGTCCAGATATGCCTGGCTTTGGGCATGCTGATACTCGTGAGGAATATTGGCCCAAATTAGGAACCCTCGACCATGTTCAATTCATAAAAGACTTTATGGATGCTCTTTGTATTGATAAAGCCCATGTTTCTGGTAATTCAATGGGCTGCAACAACTCAGTTCAGTTCACTCAGACCTACCCAGATAGAGTTCTTAGTTTTGCTCTTATTGCTGGTGGAGTTGGTGATTTAACTGACCCAGCAAATCGTGTGGAACCGAAAGATGGCCAATTCACTCCTAACCCTGGTTATATCCGTCCTGATTGGGACGGTACTGAAGAGAGCATGCGCGTTTTAATGGAAGGCATTATCTATAAGCAGGGCGTTATTTGGCCTGAGCTAATTAAGATGCGTAATGATGCCGCGATTCGCCAGAGGGATTCCCATGCAGCTAACGTAGCTGCTCGTGAACTTGTTGCTAATGATCCTAACTTGGCTCAAAAGCTTTCTACTAAGAATAGATTTAATAAACTGACAATTCCTGGCATATATCTTTATGGTAAACAGGACGTACTGATCCCACTAGAAAATGGTTTTCAGCAAGAAGATGTAGGGTTTGGGAATATCCAGTTCTTTTACCCAGATGAATGCGGCCATCAAGGCCAGTCTGATCAGCCTGAAATGTTCAACCAAGCAATTTTTGAATTTTTCAAATTTGGTAAAGTTAGCAAAGAAACTGCTGACTGGGCAGGAGTATCAGACAGAGTTCCTGTTAACCCTAATTTAGTAGATTTAGAAGGAAATATTGTTCCCAAAGATGCAATTGCGTTAAAAGGGGAATATTAATTCCTAAACTAACAACGCTATATCAGGAGAGGAGAATTCAGTTCTCCTCTCCTGATGCACAAGACTACATTTAGCCTGTACATAATTAGCCAGGAGCGTTGATGAGCACCAAAAGATATATTCCAATGGCTGCCCCAGATATTTCCGAAGAAGAAGTAAGCTCCGTGCTAGAAGTTTTGAAAACTTCTAGGTTGAGTCAAGGACCACAAGTCGAGAGTTTTGAATCGCAAGTAGCAGATTATGTTGGTGCAAAGCATGCAATTGCAGTTTCAAGCGGTACTGCAGCGCTCCATTTGTCAGTATTAGCAGCAGGAATAGGTGATGGTGATTTAGTAGTCACTACTCCATTTTCTTTTGTTGCTTCATCAAATGTTTTGCTCTACGAACGTGCTGTACCTATATTCGTAGATATAGACCCAGTTTCTTTTAATATTAGCCCTGAACAAATTGTTGATGCGATCAGGGATATAGCTTCCTCATCAAATTCGAAAAGCAAATGGCTTCCGCCAAAGCTTCGAGACCAAGTACATGGTC
>CAYMJY010000065.1:0-6930 GCA_964391355.1 uncultured Dehalococcoidia bacterium
CACTATCGACCTCGTATATAAAATTAATAGTGCGTGGCATGTAATCGATTTCAAGACCGATCAATTACGTAAACGTTCAATAGAAGATGCTTCTAAATCATACCTGCCACAACTAGCTCTCTATGCCTCTGCAATAGAGGCAGCGACAGGAACAAAACCCGAGGCTGGGTTGTTTTTCCTCAGAACAGGAGATCATTACAATGCAACTAAAACTGCACTACAGCAAGCACTAAAAGAAACCAGAAATAGGATAGAGCTTGGTAGCAATCTTGAAATTTCTGTTGATGAAGAGCAACTTATATTCACTGATGAAATTTAATGTTGCATAGGAACCCAAAATAATCTAACCAACCCCGCCCTGTAAGAGTTCGGAGGTCCTATTGGGGGTTTTAAATGAATCAATATGTTGGTTCCTAGACCCTCATCGCCGGATAACGTAGAATGCAGTAGTTTTGATGAACAGCATGAGGGGGCGCGTCCAGACAGTAGCGCCCCTTCATGAATTTCTTGAACCTATTGGTTGCGAACCGCCCACACTACTTCTTAAATATGAGATCGCACAAGCGCTTATCTATAAACGCGTAATTTGAATTGCCACGGCAATTACCGCTAATCCAGTTAGTGGGAATGAAATCTTTTTCCCTACCTTATTATGCACAGCAGGAGGCGCGACTGTTAAAAACAAAAGGAGAAATAGGAGAAGGATCATAGTGACAAGTACATATATCACACTTTCGATAACTAATGACAATTACTTCTAGTGAATTGCCGTAATGCCGTTAACTTCCTTAGGATTAAATTGTCAAAGCACTAGCAAATATTTGCCACGCTAACATGGATTTGGCTACAAAACTAAGAACAATGTAAGTTTTTTCGCCACGGAGATAATGCGCCCATTTGCCTTGAGCACGGTATTGCAGGTACTGCACAATGGCAAAGCAATTAAACAATACGAAGAGAGATACAACAATTCCGTACACAAATCCTGGAGGTGTACTTTCAGTAGGCCCTTTGGGAGATATTAATTGAAGTAGGAATATTACCCAGGGTAATACTCCTACTAAACATCCAAAGATAAAAGGCAGCCATTGTCCATCTCCAGGAACGGTGTATTTTTCCTGTAACCACCCGAACAATATCATTGATACATTGACGCCAAATATCCCTAAGAGCGCTGCGTAATTAGACATTCCGTTCAATTGAGCGATTAACACAATCATCACTGATGAGCTGAGTGAATATTCTACCCAGCGGAAAATATTTTTATTCTCTTTCAGTGATGCTTCGTATTTAAGATGAACTTTTTTTGAAGCGACGAGGAAGTGGAAAAAAGCAGATAAACCAAGAAATATTGCAATCGTATAACTCACATTATTTCGAAAAAGCAGTATCGCTTCAGTGGATGTTCCGCCAGGCTGGCCAGCTAAATAAGTTGCTGTAACCGGTAAGGAAAAATCATTCGATAGAATTACAACTGCTACTAATGATACGAAATGAAGCACTCCAGCATAAATATTCAACCTTCTCAGTGGTCTGAATTGTTCACCAGTTAAACTACTCACTTTTCAATTTCCTTTTATCTATTTAAGAAGAGTTAATTTTACTATAGGTATCATTTTTGTAGCACAATTTTACTGAAAGTTTATAGCTGGTACGTTTTGACTAGAGTTTGCAAGTAGTCGTAATATTATTTAATGGTTGGAATGGTCAAGGTGATAGTTCACAGCTAATCTTTGGCAACGAGCTCGAATCTGTTCAAGTTTATAGCTTCTTGGTACAACTCTTAACAACAATCAGGTGAATGATGCAATACAAGCGTATGGGTAGAACTGGACTCAAAGTTTCTGAGATATGTCTGGGCACGATGACTTTCGGGGATCAGGCAGATCTTAAGGAATCACAGAGAATCGTAGATGTTAGTGCTGAAGCTGGCGTGAATTTCATAGATACGGCTGATGTATATACCGGAGGGCGTTCCGAAGAGTACCTCGGTTCTATTCTTGAAGGCCGCCGTAAGGATTTTATCGTAGCAACAAAATTATTTGGTGCTGTAGGACCTGGTGTTAACGATCGTGGCTCGTCCCGTAATCATATATTGGACGCTATAGAGTCTAGCCTTCGTAAGCTAAAAACTGATTACGTAGATATTTATCAGGTTCACCGCTGGGATCCAGAAACACCAATTGAAGAAACACTTGGGGCGTTGGATGATCTAATCCATTCCGGCAAGGTGCGGTATTTGGGGTGTTCGAATTTCGCAGCTTGGCAATTGATGAAGTCACTCTGGGCTAGTGATAAGGCTGGCATTGCTCGTTTCGACTGCACTCAGCCTAGATATAATTTAATCAGTAGGGAAATAGAAACAGAACTTTTCCCTGTGTTACTTTCGGAAGGTGTCGGTTCCATCGTCTACAACCCGCTAGCTGGCGGGCTATTAACCGGGAAACATCAACGCAAAGAAACTCCTGACAAAAATACTCGATTCGGTTCGCAGCTCGTACAGGCTGCATCAGGGTCAGGGAAAACTCAGGGGGAGATTTATTCTGAAAGATACTGGGATAATCGAAATTTTGATTCTGTAGAAAAATTAAGAGATGTTAGTAAGCGTTTTAATAAAAGCATGATCCATTTAGCTGTGGGCTGGGTTCTATCAAACCCAGCAGTAACAAGTGCAATCATCGGTGCAAGTAGTGCTAAGCAACTAGAAGAAAACCTCAAGCCGGCAGAACAACCATTATCAAGCGATGAATTAGATTCGTTGGAAACCATTAAAGAATGAACCAAGGTTTGAGGCATAACGTTTAGAGGGGAAAAAGGAGTTTTTATGGAAGCAGAGACACCAAAAACACCCATGTTAAATTGGCAAATCCCTGCTGTAACTCCACCATGGAAAAAGGATTTCCATTCTATTTATTTGGAATTACTAGGTTGTCAGATTCGAATTGTAAATGGCGAGAAATACCAAACACGGGTCATTGAAGCAGGTACCGGAAAGCCACTCATACTACTTCATGGAGTCGGGGGAACAGCTGAATCTTGGTTTCGCAATGTGATGAGGCTGTCCCAACATTTTCACGTATGTGCAATCGATGCCCTGTTTCACGGATTTTCTTCAAAGCAATCAGCCAATTCTCAAAATAGATTAGATTCACAAACTGAACATGTTTTGGACTTTATGGATGCTATGAGTTTTAAGAAAGCACACATTGAGGGTGAGTCAATGGGCGCAGCAATTGGTTTTGAGCTCGCGTTAAAGCATCCAAATAGAGTCGATAAACTTATACTTAATACAGCATCACCAATCACTCGTCATCTAGAGCGACCCACGTTTGAACCATTCTTTAAAAGCCCAGAGTCTTTAAAAATTCTTAGTGAGGCTGCTCTTGGTAAAGCGACCGAAAGAACAATTCGGACTCGATTGGAGTGGCTCATGACAACCCCAGATCGTGTAGTTGATGAATTAGTAGAGTTGCGTCTCAAATATTATTCAATGCCTGAAATTCAAGCCGCACAATCTGGTATCCCTCCAACCAGTAGCGAAAGGCGCCCGTACGACGATGATTTGCCCCGAATAACTGTCCCGACTCTGGTTTTTTGGTCAGAGTTCAACCCTGATGGAGGCCCGGATAGAGGAGAATACTTAGCACGGCAAATTCCAAACGCGGAGTATTACTGCATGCTGGATGCTGCTCACTGGCCGCAATACGAACACCCAGAAGAGCATGATAGTGTCGTGACTGAATTCCTGCTATCTAGTTGAAATTTGTACTACTAGTATTTAAGGGCAAGGTACAATGTATCGAATCAAATCCACTCTTCTATAGAGCTGCCAGTGATGTATTTCTTTTCTGATGTGAAATACTTTTCCGTGTCCCAAATTTTGTTCATTTCAGTCCACTCATCATAGTCACCTGATTCGAATTTTTTCAAAAAGGATCCCATTATCTTGCCCCACTCTGTGACTTTCTGGCTAGGAGGTTGGATATGAATCCCTTCACTCAGGTTAAAATCTTCGCTTACTTGCAGAAGCATTACCAACCTATTACGCAAATTGTAAATTCTCATCCTGCCTATTGGTCTCTCTTTGAGATCTAAAACGATTTCAGGCCAAACTTCATCGTGGTATTTAATATATTCTTTAACAACTGAAGGATCTTCTGATAATTCAACTTGAAGTACGATCATTTTAGTTAATGATGAATTCTCCATTCCGATACCTCTTATTAAATTTTTGTAGCACGCACTGTTGCAATTACGTAGGCCTTTATAATTCTTGGAGGTAACCCACCAATTAGAACAGCAGATAGCAGGTATGTAACGCCGAATGTGATTAGGCCATAAAGCAACCCAATGCCTTCTCGCGGGATCCAATATGTCGCCAACAAGGCAACACCACTTGAACATAGAATCTTAAAAAGTTTTGACTTCTGTAGAGTTAGGCCTAGATTCCGCCAACACCAAAACAAACAAACTGCCGCACCGGCGGAATATGCCAAAATTTCAGCGATGGCGCTTCCCTTTAATCCAATCGTAGGTAGTAAAACTAAGGAGATTGGTATGAGAACAACACTCATTGCACCGTTAACAACAAAATACCGCCAAGTGCGCTTAGTTAAAGTTATTACCTCTGCAAGAATTGCATAAGCTCCCAAAATCACCATGCTGAAAAATAAATAGGGAGTGACAGATGCTCCCTCGCTCAGAATTTCATTGTTCGTAACTATTCGTAGTAGTGGTTCTGTATATATAGTTCCTACAATTGCCAATGGCAGTGCAATAGACAAGAAAGCATACAAAGCAAGCCTCAAATACCTTCGCACTTGCTCTAACTCATTCATTGAATAAAACCTTGCCATCGTTGGGCTCAGTACTATCAACATTACGCCAGAAACTAAAACTATGGACTCACTTATCGTTCTAATCGAACCATAAACACCGACTGCTGAAGTTCCTAAAATTATGCTAATGAAATAAATAGAACCGAGTTTCGATATCCAACCAATAGGGTGAGCCAGTGCAAGTGGCAGGCTGTAATTCAGATAATTTCTTAAATTGAGGTAGGAAACACCGGGCCATCCAACTGATATAAGCATTCCCAAAAAACCAATTACACTAACTATCAATAACCATGCTGCGCAGGAAAGTACTATTTGCTCAATCTCGAATCCTCGTCCAATAAGAAGCAAAACAATCGATATCCAGCCTAGATCCCTTCCCATCCAAAGAAGTCCGTGAACACGTATTTTTAACTGACCTCGGTAATATTCAGATACCAGCGTATTAATATTAGTCCCAAGCAATGTCAGCCCTACCAAACTTGCTATAACTGGAACTTTAGTGACATCCGCCGCAATGAAGGACGCAAAAAATGGTGATACTAAGTAAAAGGCCAAGGCAAACAAAGCATTCAATATCAAGACTATTATTAAAAGGCTCAAAAACAATTGGGCCTGAGCTTTCGGGTTAAACAACTCAGGAAGGTAACGCGTTAACACTCGCTCAAAGCCAAGTGTTAAAACAGGTCCCAGTAATGAAACTGTCACACTAATCTGTACCCAAGTGCCGTAGGACTGGGTGCCTAATCCTTTGGTTATTAGGACTACGATAATCGCAGCCTGAGCACCCCTTAACGTCAACGCTGGGCCTGCAAACATCAGGTTGCGAATAACTCTTACCCCACCTGGTTTTTCTACTTCACCATTAACCACTCTACATACTTCCTTTTAAACCATGGAAAGAATATGTGTGCCCAAATACTCTATCTATTGCCTAAGTATCTCACGCTTACGATATGCACTCTAGCGATGGACAAGCCTTTAATTGGATCCTTGAAGTTTACCAATGATTTAATAGGGACTCTACGATTTCCATAAGCTATACTAAGCCTATGGAACCCCAAAAAAGACCCAACTCTTCAGTTTCTATATTCAGGAAAATTCAGACTCGGGTCTACCAACGTATTGCTTCTTTTCTCTATAGCCGTTGGCCTTCTTTATGGTGGGGTTCACGATCTTCTCGTTACTACGAAAATAAAGCTGGATCTGAAGAAATTAATTCTCGTGCGCTAGCTCGCCATAAACTTTTGATAGAAAAGTTAGAATCTATTAACTGGGATTCAATGCTTGAAGTAGGCTGTGGATTCGGTTGGAACCTTAAAGCATTTCAAGATGCGAATCCCAATAAGACCTTTTCTGGATGTGATTTCAGTACGAATCAGATTTCCCAAGCAAAAGAACTTTACCAATCAGATATTTCTTTTGATGTTGCAGATGCTCGTGATTTACCCTACGAGGACAATTCTTTTGATATCGTGATTACAATCACTTGTTTTCAACATGTGCCCCCGAGCCATATTGTGAAATCAATGAGTGAAATTCAAAGGGTCGCGAAGAACCACATTTTACTTCTAGAACTTGATTCTGAATTCGCAACATCAGAAGAAATCGCTGAGCATCTCAATACTCGAGTTTCCTTTTGGCATGATTATTCGGGCATGGTCACAGATGAATTTGAATCGAAATTCCATGAAGATTGGTCCGATTTCAATAAACGAATTGAGCCAATCGGTCTTCACGTTTATTCAAAAATTAACTAGAGCTTTAAGGCTTTTTTAAACTGGGATAATGCGCCTTACAGTATAATGTCTCAATGCAATTGGCATATTCCTTTGTTATCGTAATCGCACTGGTAATCAGTGGCTGTACTACTACTTATGAAACCTCTTCTCCTTCGGCTGAAGTGAGTGCTAATAATCCCAACCCAACTGTTGCACACACACCAGGAAATGTCCCAGACAAGAAACATAGTCCCTCAAACCAAATCACTGAAAAAACAACTCCACGTTCAGCTCTTCAAATTAAAGATTCGAAGGCAGTCAAAAGCACAGATACCAAAAAGGAATTAGAAAAAAAGCAAAAACCCATTGTCGAA
>CAYMJY010000066.1:0-6790 GCA_964391355.1 uncultured Dehalococcoidia bacterium
AAGCAGTAACACCCATCTCAATCCTCCCCCGCTATAAAGCAAAATGGAATACGCGCCCCCATTAGGCTTAGCTTTAGTCAGTTAAAAGTTGCGCCAAATAGCTGACTAAGAAAAGTACATGCCAAATGCTAGCGCGGAAGATGAATATCGTCCACTAAGTTTATGTACGGTTTATTTGATGCTTCTAGCTCTACGCTGGCGGTATTTACCTGCGGAGTAAGAGAGTAAACCCAAAATTATGAGACTTGCTATTACGGCCAAAAGGAATGCGGCTAAGTCCGCTCCTGCCTCATCAATGCCTTTAAGGCGTTTAAAATACCGGCTGGGTGCTATAGGGCTATAAGCAATCACATAAGTGATCATGATCACCGGAATAGCAAGAACTAAAAGAAAACCACCGAGGGTTCTCAACCCTGAACCTGGTTCTGTATTCAAAGCGCCTAGAGATGAACCTCTTTTTGAGATTGCCTTGTTCTGTGTATCCATCATCGCTTCGCGGTTGATCTCTTCCATTTCCAAGTTCAGTTCTTCCATAATCTGAATATTAGTAACGAAATGGACGATTCTGGCTATGCGTACTTTTGCCCAATGCACGGCTATGGAGCTTTTTTGAGGTCCCTTGTTAATGGTGCTTATCCTTCATTAATAACTTATACAATATCGTACATTGGATAGTCTATTGGTTCCAGAGCTATAGCCTACTATGTAACTACCTTGCACAGTCTTGTGGTTTTAGTTATAAGAGAGGTATGAATTTTACACAGGAGGCTAGAATGTCTACTGATGGCTCTGAATCTCGTCCAGATATGGAAAAAATAGGCGCTTCAAGTTGGCGGAGGCGTGGCAATATTGTCAACCTTATGGAAATAGCAATTGGAGATCATATAGCCCTGTCAGAAAACGCTGTTGCATTGGTAACAGACAACCCTAGGGATGGAAGCTGGATCATTGCAAAGTACGTGGAATGCCCTGCTGAACCCGAAAAAGTAGGCGAAGAGGAACCTATTTTCGCTGAAGATGTGCAAGGGACGGTAGATAAGGTTTAGCTGCTAAGGGGTGACCCTTTAGCAGCTAAACAAGTAACGCTAATTAGAAAAGAAGCGTAAGGTTTTTAGCTAAAAGCACGTTTTGAGCTAAAATCACTTTCCGCCTAGCAATCTTGAAAGATCCATCCACCCTCCGGAGTGTATCTTGCCTCCTTCCAATGAACGTATCTGTTTCGGTTTCTACTCTGTTCCGGTAGGTGACGAAATTACTTTTTACATCAATTTCGCCACCTCGGTTTTCTGTAATTTGAACATTAGTGATTACGTGAACAATTCTAGAAAGAGGCTCTTCTGCCCAATGAACACCAGTTAAAATTTGCTCAATCCGTTTGCTGATGGTGTCGATTCCTTCATCAATCCAATTCAGATCTTCCATTTCCCGTGTCTCTTCACGTTCATGCTCTCCGAATTTCACGTTTCTTAGCATTGGCATGAAATAACGAATGTCCTCGGTAAGTAAAGCCAACCATTCTTTAAAACGCCTTTCGTCGTAAAGAGAAGCTTCACGGTACAAAAACTGTTCAACTTCATGATGAAGCAGAAGCTGATCTAGGGCTGTGTTCTCATTCGTTGTTGCCATTTTTACTTCTTCGCCTCACGCGCACGGCGTTCACGCCTCTCGAAAAGGTCATCCCAAGACTCGGCATCCATCAATTCTGCCCAAAACGAGTACATACCGAACTGGTTTTGTTCACTCATTCCTTCGACAATATGCCCTGGTAAATGGTCATTTTGTTTGAAATGCCCAAGCCCAATCTGATAGTTATATGGATTTCTTCGGGCGATTGTGCCTTTACTTGCCTTGGAAGCGTAGTTCCAATTCTCCATATCATCTTCTTCTGTAAGACCTGCAGGACCAGAGTAGCGGAGCCCATAGTGCCTAAGCATTTCCTTGACTTTATCTGGCATGTTTTTATCAACTAAAAACCAACTCCAGTATTCTGCCTCTTGTGAGCTACCGCCGGGGTGCCAAACCACCATTCTTCTAGGTTGCCTTGACCAAAAAGACATATTAGGAAATACGTTTCCTACCCCTCCTACAACCCTTGCAAGTTTGCCCAGATTTTTCTGTCTCTCGTAATAAACATGTTCAAAATACTCAGCAACTTCCGGGTCATTCTGGTATGCAACGGTCCAAGGGTAATCATCGAGTTGCTCCCCAGTTAAAGCGCCGTGACCGAACTCTGGAACGCTTATAGCGAGACGCCTTGTGCCTCCAGTTTCATCGTCTCTTCTACCTTTACCTGGGGAAGGACCTATTCCAACTAAATCAACAGACCTGTGGCTTATGTTGTGATAGCCATCACCACATGCGTTTTCTGCAGCAGATTTCCAATTTGCTGGGGTCTTCCACTTTTGCACACCGCCGATTGCTTCAGACCCGCCAGGTGTGCCATCTCTGCCGTCAACTAAAATGTCGTAATAGAGTTTGAGGTCCCCTAAATAAGTTTCAAAAGAAGGGGCTTTTGGATCCCAAGTTGCCCAAATGGTTCCCTTATAATTGGCAAGCTGAGCTACTTCAACTAAACCCCATTCCTCTTTTTTCAACTCAGAATGATAGGCCTGTTTAAAATAAGGAACGCCAACTAAATCGCCGTTAAGAGAATAAGACCAACCGTGATATGGGCACGTGAACACAGGCGTATTGCCTTCGTCGTAACGACATACTTTCATTCCTCGATGCATGCAGGAATTAAGGAAGGCATGGATTTCACCCTGTCGATCTCGCGTTAGAATTATTGATTCTTCGCCCATTCTTGAAACGAAATAGTCACCAGGTTTTTGTATTTGACTTTCATGCCCGATGAAAAGCCACGCACGAGCAAATATTCTCTCCTGCTCCATCTTGTATATTTCTTCGTTTACGTAGACCTCGCGGCTGACAGTCCCATTTACTTGGTCAACATATCCTTTGAGAAATGACTGCGTAATAGTCGTCATGACATCCTCCCTTTGCGATTACCTAAGATCCATCCAATTGGCAGCTGAAATAAACTCAGACCACCGTTTGTAATAGCTCCTTTGGTTTTGTTCGCTAATGCCTCTAGAAAAAATACCTTCTCCCATACTTGTTATGAAAGGAATTTCAGATTCCTTTCCTATACCCATAGAATAATTGTAAAAGTGGCGTCGCGCTACCTCCCCTGCACTAGCAGAGGTAGCATAGTTCCAATTTTCCATGTCATCTTGTTCTGTCATACCAGGTGCTCCTGCATAACGCATTGCATAGTGCCGTAAAGTATCTATGACTTCTGGTGGAGCTTCAATTGGAACAAAGTAAAACCTCCAGGCTTCAGTGCTCTGTGGGCCGTTAGGGTGCCAGATTGCAATGGAACGGCCTGCAGAAATTGAAGCATTTGGAAATATAGTACCAACGGCAGCTTGAATGCGCGCAGCATCTCCAAGTTTTTTGATTCTCGCGGAATGTGCTTTTTTAAAATAAGCTTCAACAACTGGGGGAGCGGCTCCATAGCCGTCCTTATATTCGGGGTTTGGGTCGGTAAGGAAACCTAACGAACCATGGCCTGAGTTATTAGTATAGTTAAACATATATTTAGCGATGGTATTGTCAAAAGGATGCCTTCCTTTTCTTCCACTAGGACTAATTCCTACAATATCAACCGACCTGTGGCTTATATTGTGATAAAAATCGCCTGCAAAGTTTTCTGCTGCAAATTTCCAGTTTGCCGGAATCGTCCACTTCTGAACACCTACCCAAAGCCTTTGACCAGCTGATGTTCCGTCGGGTAGATCAGTCATAATGTCGAAATAAACTTTCATGTCACCGAGGTAATCCTCAAGAGAAGGAGCATCTTTGTCCCAGTTTGCCCAGATCCAGCCTTTATAGTTGGCCATTTGAGCTACTTCTACTAAGCCCCATTCATCTTTTTTCAGCTCTGAATGATAAGCGTCTTTATAGTATGGAACTCCGACGAGGGAACCATCCAACGAGTATGACCATCCATGGTAGGGACATGTAAAAACAGGAGTATTGCCTTCGTCGTACCTGCAGACTTTCATACCTCTGTGCATGCAGGAATTTAGGAAGACGTGGATTTCATTTTGCCGGTCTCGAGTCATTATCACAGACTCTTCTCCCATTCGGGAAATAAAATAATCACCGGGCTTGGGAACCTGCGAGACATGGCCAATCAGTAACCATGTTCGTGAGAAAACCTGCTCGAGTTCAAGTGAATAAATATCTTCGCTTACAAAAATATCGCGACTGACTAAACCCTTAGAAAGGTCCATCCACTTACTAACTTGTTCTTTGCTAGCAGGGCTCGTTGTCATTTTTATCACTAGAAACGATGCTAGGGATGTAAATGTACCCTGTCAATGGAAAGTTTTACTACTAATTTGCATCTCAGAAGCTTTCCTAAATTAGAATATGCTTATGACATACCAATGGAAAGCCCTAATTCTTGCTGCACTTTGGCTCAATGCCACACTTGTTCCATTGATTGGTGTTCCTGTGCTACTCCCCTCAATATCAGCTGAATTTGGCTCATCTATTTCTACGACTGCTTGGGTATCACTGGCATATTCCCTAGCTATGGCAGGAGCCTTTATGCCTGCTTCGCACGCAGGTGATTTGTTAGGCCACAAACGGGTTGCTCTTCTTGGTAGCTATATAGAAGTACTCTTTATGTTAATAATTGTTTTTGCGCCAAATATCGCACTACTAATTGCGTTGCGATTTGGGCAAGGAATTGTTCATAGCTTGGCGGTTCCCAATTTCAACGCATTTGCAGTTGGGGGTTTCCCTCAAGAGCAAAGAGGTAAGGCTGCAGGTATATTGAATGGTGCTATCGGTATAGGGATGCTTATAGTTCCATTTGCAGTGGGATTTACATCTGATCAACTAAGCTGGAGATGGGTTTTCTTCATATCGTCGCTAATAATTTTAGTGATAACTATTTTGGGAAGCTTTGGTTTTAAGGAACCAAGTACTTATAGGGCAAAGCCCAGTATTTCACATTTTGATTTACCAGGTGCAGCACTATTAATGGTTGCGGTTGCACCACTCATTATAGGAGTTCAGCTTATTAGGAATGAAAGCGCGAATATTTCAACTGCCCTGCTAGTTGTTTCCGCTTTGCTTTTTGTGTTTTTTATTCTTTCACAAAAAAGAACCCCTAGCCCTACATTGCCCATCTACATGTTTAAGAAAGCATCGTTTGCCGTCCCGTCCATTAACAATATTGCTATCCAGTTCTCACAAGGGGTAGGTGTATATATATTGCCAATATTCTTTATTCAGGGGCTTGGGTGGAGCGCTACTTACGCTGGTGCAGTAATGTTTGGCATGGCTATAGGAAGGCCCCCTTCCTCCGTTATAGGAGGATTTATCTCCGATAAATTCGGCGGGATGTTTGTGATCTTATTGGCCTCTTTTATCTTGGTAATTTCATTGGCGGGCTTGGCATATACGGGTCCCAGTGGAAGCCTCTCAGGTTTACTTCCTTGGATGATCCTTTATGGAGCTTCTCAAAGCATGGTTCAAACAGGTTTACAAAAGCAAATGTACGGAGCAGTTCCAAAGGAATCGCTCGGGATGGCGCCCGGTGTATTAGGGTTAGGAAGGCATTTAGGGCAGGCTATAGGTGTTGGAGTTGCAGCTTCAATCTTTTCTTCTTTTACAACGTTCCCTGCAGACTCTCCCACAGATGGTTTTAGAGTAACAATGTTTGTCACAGCTTTAATTGTGGGTGGAACAATTGCAGCAGCGTCAATTCTGAGCAAGGTAGGATTCAGGAGAGAAAGAGATACTTTTTAAGGAAGAGTTCCTCTTTTTTTCCTTCGACTCATCACTTGGTCCCAGTCCTCTGAAGCCATGAGGTCTGCCCAAAAAGCGTACATTCCAAATTGATTTTGTTCTCCCATGTTGTACACAAGGTTACCTGGCAAATCTGGGTGAGATTCCACATGATTCATTCCCATTTGGTAATTATATGGTTGACGAGAAGCAATAACTCCTTTGCTAGCTTTGGCTGCATAGTTCCAGTTTTCCATGTCATCCTCTTCAGTCATTCCGCCCGGGCCGGAGTACCGCAACCCATAATGCCGCATGAGGTCTTTGACTTCTTGTGGAGCATCAGCGTCAACTAAAAACCAACTCCAGAATTCAGATGAAAGGGCGCTTCCGTTTGGGTGCAGCATAAAAATACGCCTTGGTTGGTTACACCAGAAAGAAAAATTAGGGAAAGCGTTCCCCCCGCTGCCTCTCAGCCTAGCTCGCTTCCCTAGAAGTTTTTGGCGTTCGTAGTAAGTATGCTCAGACCATTCAGAGGCTATTTTGCTATGTTGCAAAGACGGAGTCCACGGGTGGTCGCCTAATTGCAATGACCCCATCATCGTGTGACCGTAGTCCATTAATGAATTAAAACGAATTGAACCCCCGGTATCATCGTCTCTACGTCCTTGTCCTTTACTAGGTCCTATTCCAACCATATCGACGGAACGATGGCTAATTCCATGATAACCATCACCTGCTCTGTTCTCTGCAGCGGACTTCCAATTAGTGGGGGTGATCCATTTCTGTACACCTCCAAATACTTCTGAACCCGAAGAACTGCCGTCTCTGTTATCTAAAAGGTCATCAAGGTAGTAGAGCATGTCACCCATGAATTCCTTAAAATTGGGCGCTGTTTTATCCCATGTGGCCCAAACTGTCCCTTTATGAACTGCCATTTGAGCTACTTCTACTAAGCCCCATTCATCTTTTTTCAGCTCTGAATGAT
>CAYMJY010000067.1:0-6252 GCA_964391355.1 uncultured Dehalococcoidia bacterium
ACAACTTTCGCATCAACCTTTAAAATACCAGACTCTTTATTATATTTATGATGATGATGATGATGATCTTCAGCCAACGGAACACCAGTTGACGCCTTTAACCAACACTCTCTTGTTCGAGAAACAAATGACCAACCACCACAACTTGGATGACAAGTACAAGCAGCGCAACATCCTCCAATATCATCAACCGTCATACTGCTAATATCATGACCTGGAATATCAGAATTTTTAATATGTTCATAATAGTCATGATCCCTCCAAGAACCATCACTATGCTCTACATCGGTAACGTACTGAACAAATACTCTATTTAAGCAATCTTCCAACTTTTGATCGTCAGTATTGATATTAATAAACGTTGAAAAAGTCGAAGCCTCTCTCGAGCAATCTTTATAAATATTAGCCATCACATTTGGTGGTGGAGTGTCACCTTGCCAGGGAAACCGCCCATCGGCGTCACTAAGTATCGGAGCTGCAATGAACATAACGACTGCGAATAGAGTCAAACCAGCTATCAAAAGCGCAAACAAAAACCAGGCTACTCTGAGGGAAGTAAAAAGAAAACCCCCTAGGTAAAACAATACGCCTGGGGTGGGTTCTCCAGTTTTTACTGAAAGCTTTCTCCCGCAAAACTTAAACAGCCAGAAACCTAACCCCGTAAGGGCAATAGCTATGAACAGTTCGATTAGTCCGGCACTGACATCTTCAAAATAAAAACTCCGATTTACGTAGAGAAAATATATGGTCAAAAGACCCCAGAAGAATAAAACCACCCCTAAAAATCGAAGAATGTGCAGGATCATCGTTGGCATATAGATCCTCTCTAGTGACAACAAGTAATGGCAGAATAAAAGTAAATCTGGTATCTATCAAGAAGGTGCGGAGCGTGCGCTAGCGGAAAATACATTACTCGCGTCAATGAACCTATTCCGGCTCCGTATCGTATTGATTCATAAAACCCAAATGTGCTTAATAACTACAGAGTGTGCTTATGAAACGTCCCATTGAGTTGATTGGCTGGTTGCTTTTCCTTCTTTGTGCAGTGTTATTTTTAATTTCAGGTTTACGTAACAATGATGTTTGGACCATTATTGCAAGTGTGCTATTTGGAATTGGCGTAATTCTATTCCTTGTTGGTTTTAAACCTAAAAAAGAAAATGATTAACAATCAGTTGGACTCAGTTGATTATGAGCCCTTTTCCGAAATAAAAATATCTGTGGTTTTGATTGCAGACAAACGCTCGGGGAGCCACCAATCTTTTGTTAATTCTCTAAAGTCACTAGTGTGTTGCAGTGCTCCATGCGCTGCAAACGCTTCCTCGTCTTTATAAATCTCACACCTATAGAATTTATTGGGGTTCTCATTATCCTTCATAAAGTCATAGCGCAAGCATCCGGGTTCGCTTAAAACTTTCTGTGCCATTTCAATTTGTGCGGGTATGAATTCTTCTATTGATTCAGTTTTGATGTTTAAAGTCACCAACAGATAATGCATTCGGGTCTCCTTGGTCATAGGTTAATGGAGTAATTCTACCATTGTGCTTCCTGCTCAATGCGCAGGTTCTAAATGTGCTTTATCATCACGTAAATAAAGATTGGTGGTCATCATGTTTCTTATACGGCGAAGCTTCAAAATCCAGCAAGGTAAGGCGAGAGAAGCTGCTGAGATAATTACGCAAATTGGGCGTGGATACGAATCACTCGACCAAAGAAGACCAATTCGCGTCTATTTAAGCGGGACTACAGTTCCAGGGCCAGCAGATACGGTGTATATGGAATGGACAGAGGAAGCTCTAATGTCTGCGTACCGCGATGGTAACGAAGCTCCAGAGTGGTTACTTGATTTGTTTGGAAAGCTCGAGAAAATTCAAATTTCTACAGAGATCGAATTCTTTGAGATGTACTCCGGCGAATAATTAAACGATAAAAGTCCTGGCCTAAGTGCTACTCGGGCTCCAATTATAAATTTTCATGAGGCTTTCGCCCATGAGCAGCTGCCGTTCTGTTTCAGTCAAGAATTCTGACATGAGAAATGCATCTACTCCTTCTTTGTAGCTTAAGAACTCCAGTGATCTTGTCCAATCGGTTCCCCACATACAGCGCTCAAGCCCAAATGCTCTAAAAACTTTTCCTAAAGGCTCCCAAATGTCTGCAAAAGGGAAAGGAGATTCGGATAATGTGCAAACTCCTGAAATTTTTATGGTTACATTGTCTAGATTAGCAAGTTCGAGCACAGCAGGAATATCTGCAAAAGGATTTGGTGGTAAGGGCGGAATAAATGGTTGGGTAAGCCCTACATGATCTACAACTAAGCGTGTGTTTGGGTGTCTCGCAGCCAGTTTATGAAACGAATCAAGATTTCCAGAGCACATAACATTTATAGGTATATTTGAACTAGCCCCTTGTTGCAGTATTTGATTAAAACCAGGGTAAGCTGGTTCAAGTTCATAGGACGAAAGCATTAACCGCGCACCTACTACGCCCGGTTTAAGCGACCATTCAGCGATTTCTTCAGCTACCAATGCGGATAGTGGATTAAACGGTTTGATTAAACCAAAGCGAGTTGGGTATTTCGCATGTACTTCCAGCGCATAATTTCCGTCATATCTGTATTTATTATAGGGAGAAACTAGAAGGCCTCCATCGACTCCTGCAGCGTCCATGGCTTCTATCATTTCAGTACCTGTTACTGAATCAGGTCCTTGCAGCTGGCCTTGCCATGGGCGCTTTTTGCTATTTCGTTCATATGCATGAACTTGAGAATCTATAACGAGCAATTTATTTTCCAAATGCAGTCCTTTTCAAATAGTTGCTTCACTTGCCATGTCATAAAACGAAACTTTATGAAAGAGTAACAGGGATGATAATGAAAGGTGAGGTGTGACACCTTTACAAATCTTCCAGTATCCTAAGCCTAGCAGTCTAGGTTGCTTTGCACATTCCTGGCAGGATTATTTGATATGAAGTTTGGAGTCAATATACTTAATTTTGGGAGTAAAGCTACTCCTTCACATTTAGCAACTTGGGCTACAGGTGTTGAGTCACTGGGGTTTCATTTCGCAATGATCTCCGACCACTTGCCTGTTACACCGGATGTTCATGCGCGGTACCCCGCACCATTTTTTGATCCACTCACAACCATCGCTTGGATTGCTGCTCAGACAAAGAGTATTGAGCTAGGAACGACCGTCCTAATCGTGCCTTATAGGAATCCTATTTCTGTAGCACGAACGACAGCAAATTTAGATCAATTTTCAAATGGCCGCTTTATTTTGGGGGTGGGTGTTGGGTGGTCCAAGCTGGAGTATGAAGCGTTAGGTGTTCCTTTCCATGAAAGAGGAGCGATCACGGATGATTATATTCAATCGATAAAAACCTTTTGGACAAGTAAACAGGCAACTCATCACGGCAAGTATATTAATTACGTGAATCTTCATACTGAGCCTATGCCAATTCAGAGCCCTCATCCTCCCATTTGGGTAGGAGGATCTTCTGACAGATCATTACGGAGGGCGGTGCTATTAGGAGATGCCTGGCATCCAATTAATTTCCGTATGGAGTGGCTTAAAAACGAAGGAGTGCCTAAGTTAAAGGAAATGGCAGATTCTTTTAAAATGCCAATCCCTGCACTGTGTCCACGGATCAAGTTTTGGGTTAGAAATTCACCCATGGATGACGATACGAGGCTAGCAGGAGAAGGAACAATGGATCAAATCAGAAAAGATTTAATTGACCTTGAAAACCTTGGTTCCGAGTATGTGTTGCTGGACTCCTATGAAGTTGGTATTGCCGAAACTGCTTTTCTATCGGATTCATTATGGAATGACCTGAGCTTATTTGCACAATCAGTAGTTGACTTGAAAAATCAGAGCGTGAGTAGATAAGGTTGTAAGCGCTAATGATTAATAACTTTTGCCCACAATGTGGTTCTCGGGTAACCGATCAAACTGATCGATTTTGCAGGACTTGTGGCCATAAATATGACCAATCTCAACCTTTAGCATCAACTCCTCCAACTACTGTATTTCCTATGGAACGCCTAACTGCGATGCTTATTCAAGCTAACCCATCTGGGGAAGATTTAGAAACAGCAAAAAAAATGTTGGAGACTTGCATCAATTTTGCACGTAATAACCCAGCATGGGATCAAGTTGGAGATGCAGGCCTGGATGATTTTTCTCAAGCTGTATTTCAAAAAATATGTGACGCCTATCCGAGAGCATGGCCAATCTGGGATTCTGAATATATGGCAAGCCAGGTTTTAATGAAATTTCGTTTGAATAGGCGCTAAGAATCAACCTAGTACAAAATTTAACCCAGAAATCACTATTGTTAATGTGATTAGACTTGCAAATGTACTTGCAATAGTAGCGCTACTTACAAACCTTGGTTCCGAGTTAAATTCATGTGCGAGTAAGGTCGTAAAAACAGCACTCGGCATAGCACAAACCGCTATTAAAGTCTTTTGTGAAACACCGTCGATACTCAAAACAAGTGTAATGAAATAAGCAATAGGTACTGAGATAACTAATCTAATGAAAATAGCAGTGGACAAACTTTTCCATCTTTCAATTTCTATACCTTGGGAGAGCTGAAAACCGAGAATCACTAGCATTAAGGGCATGCAGGAATCCGCCATAAATTGGAGTGGCAGGCTAATTCCTGTCGGGAGTTCCCAACCTATGATTCGAACAAAGGCAGCTGCAATTACTGCATAAATTGTTGGAACTTTTAGGGCTGTAATTAGCGGACCGAATCCATGAGAGCCAGACCTCGCAGCTATAAAAATTGCGACTGGCCATGCAATAGATCCCTGCGTTACAAACACAACAATTGCTGCTGTTAAACCCGGTTCACCGAATGCTAAAAAACTCATAGGCAAGCCCATATTGCCAGCATTTGGGAACATGGTAGATAGCAAAAAGCCAGAGCGAAGCGCTCTGGTCTGTCCCATCGCCATGCTTGCAAGCGTAGCTATTACACCAAAACCTACTGTGCATAAAAGAGAAGCAGCAACTAACTTCATCGAAGTTGATCGAGGTAATTCTGCGTTGAGAATAAACATGAATACTAGGGCAGGAGAAAGGAGGTATACAACTACGGGGCTAAGTGCACCTACGCTGAGATTTTTCCAACGCTGAAGAACGCTGCTAAGACCGGCAACAACAAAAACAGGTAGGATTACAGTTAAGAAAACTTCTATCATTCGTAAAAGTCTAACAGCTTTGTATTCAAGCGGTTAGGTTCAGGAAAACTAGTTATCACGATCAACCCAAAAAGATATTAGCTCGACTTTTTCTTTCATCTTTTGAACTACTAATCCAGGGTTTCCGCCGTTTTGCTCTATGCGTAGATTAAAATCATTGAGCTTGAGCATTCCATCAAAAAAACCAGTTAAATAGCGTCCAACCTCAAACATATCTTTGCTATCTGATTCGCCCTTTATATATTTTTTTGATTCTTTAAATAAAAAATACGAAGAGCCTTCAATAATGGCATCTGAAAATATATTTTTTTGGAAATCGCCTCTTAGTTTTTTGGGAACGTATAACAACCCCGATTCTCGAGCGTTTCTCAGCATAGCTAATAGCATTCCCTGTCGATAATCCACAACACTATTTTGACATATGAGACTATGTTGTAACAGTTTCGTAACGTTCTGGTAACAAATACGAAAAGCCTCCAAATCATTATGTTCACATAACTGGTCAACCCACAGGGGAGGAATTTCATGGATTCAGGTTCTATTTCGTGGCTTTTAATGGCCTCTGCGTTAGTTTTTCTTATGACTCCTGGCCTTGCGTTTTTCTATGGAGGTCTCTCGCGTAGCAGAAATGTGATTAGCACGATTATGTTGAGCTTTATGAGCATTTGTGTTGTCAGCGTAGTCTGGGTGTTATGGGGCTATAGCTTGGCTTTTGGTGAGGGCAATGCATACTTTGGAGATTTATCGCTTTTAGGTCTTAAGGGATTAGAACCTGGCGAAGATATGTTGTTTGCAGTTTTCCAAATGATGTTTGCGATTATCACCCCTGCCTTAATAACAGGTGCATTAGTAGAGCGTTTTAAATTCACGACTTATCTAATCTTCCTTGTGATCTGGATAACTGTGGTTTATGCGCCTATAGCTCATTGGGTTTGGGCTTCTGAGGGTTGGTTATTTGAATTGGGTGCTTTAGATTTTGCGGGCGGTACGGTTGTGCACATTAATGCGGCTGTAGCCGCTGTTGCAGCTGCTATTTTAGTAGG
>CAYMJY010000068.1:0-6014 GCA_964391355.1 uncultured Dehalococcoidia bacterium
GGGTTCGCATCCACGTCTAGTTTTGCAAAGCCGATCTTGCCATCATATTCCTCAGCAAGCTCTTCTACGACTGGTGCAATCATCTTGCAAGGGCCGCACCAATCTGCCCAGAAATCAACTAAAATAGGCTGGCTCGCCTGTAAAACTGATTCACCAAAGTCACTGTCATTCACTGCAAATGGCTTAGCCATAAAACCTCTATCTGTGAAGCTTAGATCTCCACCAAGTTTATTACTTTCTTTCCGTATCACACGATGCATTATGAGTTTAAGCTGCACTAGTGTTAGCGTCAACGCAATCTCACTATGGGCTTTCGGTTAAAGTTACGGATGACCAAAAATCACCAGATCCCAATGGCATTAATGGATTGAAGTTATCCACCCTTGGCCCATATCCCCACATTTCTGCAGTTATAACTGGCATGAATAAGATCGCACTATCCAATACCATCTGCTGAATTTGTTGTAGTAAATAATTCCTTAACTCTTCGTTTGTTTCTTTCGACTGAGTTTCAATTAGATAGTCCATACTCGAATTGCTGTAGCCAGCAATGTTTTGTTCCCCTTCGCTATGAAGCAAACCGTACAAAAAGTCATTAGTTGTATGTGAAGGAGGAACTGGACCTACAAAAAAATCAAAATCACGGTCTTGCCATACTCGCTCGAAATACTCACGCCTACTTAAGATTTGTTGCTCAACAGGTATTCCGGCTTCTCTTAGTTGCTCTACCAGGATTTCGCCCAATTCAACATGGTTTTCTCCGAAATTTGCGACAAGCAGCTTTAGAGGCTGAGTACTTTGGTTGTGAATCATAGACTTTTCTTCGACGTCGAAATAGGTGCGAAGAACGTCTTCTGGCATTTCCCAAGACCTATCTGGTAAGGGAATTCCTATTCCAACTCTACCCACAGTAAATGATGTATCCAAGGCAGCCCAAGGGTCGACAGATTGCATAATCAAGCGCCTGTTCTCAGGATCATCGAAAGGAGCCCTATTCTGGTTGAAAATCACAATACTTCCAAGGCCTTGTCTAAAGGCTTCGACCAGATTAATAGATTGGTCATTAAAATCAGCTGCAGATAAAGGGTCAACTTGTGCAATATCAACGAGTCCAAGTTTGAGCAATGAAGCACCCGTTTTCAAATTCGAGACTGGAACCATTTCAATACGCTGAACTGCTGGAAAGCCAATCCTGTGATGCAATGGCCATGCTTTTAAGTTAACTTGCCCGGAATCACCTTGAGTCCATATCCATGGCCCTGAGCCTGTTGGAGGGGAAAACAGCACATCCGACCCTATAGCATCTGGTGCCATAATCACAGCATAGGGACTGGCTAAACGTAGGGGAAAATCGGCATCCGCATGAGCCAAACTAATACGTAAAACTTGATCAGAGATCAGAGTAATATCCTCAACACTTGCAAGTAATGATGCATGTGGGAATCCATCTGTTCTTAATCTTTCTAAACTAAAAACTACATCTTGGGCTGTTACTTGTCTTGCAGCAAAAACTTCGCTTTCCTGCCACATAGCCAATGAATCTATTTCAAACTCCAAAGTCAATTCATCGATCCATTTCCAATTACTGCAAAGATCACACTCCACACGCATGCCTTGCACATTTTCTTTGAATTTAAGTAAACGGCTGTAAGCTAAGGCTGGACCAAATAAAGTGGACCATTCATTTGAGAGTCGGTGTATATCGTTATGCGGTGAGCCGCCTAAAATAGCAACACGAATAGTTCCATGAGCGGGAGGAGACAATGTTGGCGTAGGAATTGGAGTTTCGGTTTGTATATTTACATTCCCAGTTTGTTGAGTTGTTTCTTCTGAAGAAGAACAAGCAGAGAACATCAATAGGGATAAAAAAAGTAATAAGAATCCCATTTTCCGTGAGGTGTAAGTATCCCAAGGAGAAATAAATCTTGTTATCAAAAAGGCATGAGGATTCAATTAACTACCTCGGCCTGCAACCAATGATTTATAGCCAACTCTGAATAGCATAACTGAAGCTACAATCGTAGATGATGAGAAAACTAATAGGTGAATAACAAAGGCGAATGCAGTTGCTGGTTCTTGGTTTATACCTAGCAAACCCAGTGTATAGACTACGGCCCAATGATAAGTACCAATTCCAGCAGGTAAAGAGGGAATTGCCGATGTGAAAAAAGTTGCAGCTACCAATGTAATTGTCATGTGAATTACATTAGTTTGAATTCCTAATCCTTCTGCTAAAAACCAACCAGCCATGCCTACCATCCCCCAAGAAATTGTCGTCATAGCAAATGAAAGAACCAAACGGAAAGGGGCTTCTCTAATTAATGTAAAGGCAATTGTCATTTGCTGAAAAAAATGCATTGTTCTCAATACAGGAATAGCTGAAAGGCCTTTGAATCCGGCTATCAAAATCAAAATAACTATCACGCTTAAAATTAAAAATGAGAACATCTGGATGCTAGCGCCTCTTAGATTAGGAACGAGAAAAACACCTAACGCCATAATGAAGACAGTGGCAAAAAGGTCCATAAAGTTTCCTGCAACCAACGATGCAAGAGCCCTGGGAAATGGTAATTTGTATCGCTTTGTGATTAGGGCTAGTTGAATGGGTTCGCTGGCCACCCTAACTGGCAAAAGGTTATTAAGACCTATGCCTGTATTTTGTGTCACAAATACTTGCCAAATTGAAACATCTCCATTGATCAAAATATGCCATCGCATTGCCCTTACTAAAGCACCTAATAAAACACTCGAAAATGCTAGTAGGGCAAAACCAATCGGGAAATCGATCAGAATTTCCCATAAAAGTTGCCAATTCAGGCTTTTAATTATCAACCACACCAACAAAAAGCTTGCAGCTACACCAGCCAAAGCCTGAAGCCATTTCCTCAATTTACTATTTAAAAAACGTTTAATTAGATCCAAAGTGTTCACTGTTTATATTTTGAACGAGTTGATATTAAAATTGTTGCATGGAACAAGATTTTTCAGCTGAGTTATTAATATCTCCATTCCCTTTAATTGATGGCCATACACATGTAGACCAATTTCCAGAAGCAGATTTGCAAGCACTTCTGAATCGCGCTCAAACAGCTGGTGTGGGAGCAATTATAGCAGCGGGAACTACCTTAGAGTCATGCAAGAGAATTTTACATATCGCTAACACCCACTCATTTGTTAAGGCTGGAATAGGTCTTCATCCAATGGACATTACGCAACCGCTAAATCCCGAAATTATCAACGATTTAAGGCAAATGGCCTCAGATTCTTGCGTGGTGGTTTGGAGTGAGACAGGTCTGGATTATCTGCCAACATCTCCAGATCATGGTCTGCAAGCAGAAATATTTCGGGAACAAATCAAACTTGCCAAAGAATTCAAACTCCCTTTGGTCATTCACTCTCGTGAAGCTGACGCAGATGTTTTGAAAATTTTGCATGAAGAGCACGCTGAAGAGGTAGGAGGTGCATGGCATTACTTCGGTGGTGACAAGTCTCTTGCCGATGAAATACTTAAACTAGGCTTCTACATCTCTTTTGCAAAAACCCTTATTAGAGAGTCTTCAATACAAGAGACTTTAAGCTTTGTCTCTCTTTCCAATATAGTCATTGAAACAGATGCATATCCCCAACCATTCAAAAAAAAGAGAATTAGATGGACTGAGCCTTGGCAATTACCTCAAGTAGCTCAAAAAATAGCTGAAATCAAAGGTGTTCCACTGGAAGAAGTAGCCAGGGTTACTACAAAAAATTACGCAACAATGACTAAAGGTCGTTTACGTGTAGAAGACCTGCCTTACCCAATATCTTAAATACTTCCTTTTTTATGTTCCTAGTCCCCAAAATAACTAAACGTCCAGTATAATAATCAATGTATTTTTTAATAAATCCACGTATAGGAATTTCAATTGAAGTATAGGAATTTAGGCGCAACAGACCTATCTGTCTCGGAAGTCGCATTCGGAGTGTGGACTGTGGCTACTGGTTGGTGGGGCAAAGTAGATAAACCAGATGGTATTAAGCTTTTAAGAAATGCCCATGATTTGGGAGTTACGTTATTTGATACAGCCGATACTTATGGTCTTGGGTATGGAGAGGAAATCCTATCTGAATCTCTAGGTAATGTCCGGCATGACATCATCATTGGAACTAAATTCGGATATGACCTGGATGCGCCAAGAGAGGGGCCCCAAAAGGAGAGGCCACAAAACTGGAATCCAGAATTTGTACGCAAAGCTTGTGAGTCAAGTTTGAGGCGCCTTGGAACAGACTACATAGACATTTACCAGCTACACAACCCTCGTTTAACAACCATACAAAATGATGAGCTATTTTCACTCTTAGATGATCTCAGAAATGAAGGGAAAATTAGATGGTACGGTACCGCTCTGGGCCCCGATATAGGCTGGAAGGATGAAGGTTTCGAGTCTATGCAAGAACGGAAAATCCCATTAATGCAGGTGATTTTTTCTATTATTGAACAACAACCTGCTCGTGAATTTTTTGAGATGGCAAAGCATGAAGGTACAGGGTTGTTGTCCAGAGTCCCGCATGCCTCTGAAATTTTAACAGACCAATTCGCTGATAAATCCACAGTTGAGTTTGATCCTTCGGATCATCGCGCGCACCGCAAGAGAGAATGGTTAGATCAAGCTTTCTCCAAGAGGGAGAAGGTCCTTTTCATTGCACAAGAAACCGAACGTACGCTAGCACAAGCAGCTATCCAGTTTTGTCTATCCGAATCCTCAATCGCTGCAATTCTTCCTAATATAGTGAGCCAGGCGCAATTAAATGAATATTGCCAGGCTACTGACACACCTGCTCTTACTTCAGACGAATTAAGCGAATTGCATAGAATATATGATGAAGAATTCGTGAATCTTGAAAAGATTCAACCTCAGAGAACGTAAATAATCACCCCAAATACGCCGCAGGTGATTATAATTTCTAATAATTAACTATATTCCGGGTAATTGAAAGAATTAAAATGAATAGTAGGAATTTTCTATTTGCCTTATGTACCATTCTCATGGTCGCAGTATTCGTGGTTTCTTGTGGTGGCTCTGCACCTGAGCCAAGTTCTGTTGCACCTGTTACGTCGGCAGCTTCGCAACCAGAAAAACCGGTCGCAGAAACTCCCGAGCCAACAAAAACTCCTGAGCCTGCACCAACTGCAACATCAATTCCTACACCTGTTCCTCAACCTACTCCAACTCCAACACCGGTACCAACAGCAACTCCCGTGCCTCCTCCCACACCAACCCCTACTCCAATGCCAACACCCACACCAACTCCAGTAATCCTTTTTGATGAGCATAATTTTGTTCTCGATGCAGCCATATTGGACGGGATTACAGCTTCAGCTATAACAAAGTTGGGATGGGCTAAGGACGATGCTGACGACAATCAGGGTATTATCACTTTCGAGTACGGAGGAGTGAATATTCTCCTATATTGGGATTCATGGACTAGTACCACTGAAGAATTGTTAGCTGATTCATACGCCAACCTTCGCATTGGTAATCCCGATTTGAATATCAATGCAACTTCGGAAGGAACAGACGTAGTCGCTGATTCAACTGTTAACTACGCTGCGTATTCCTATACTCAAACCGACAACAGTACAGCAGGAGGAATACTAGGTTCTTGGCTTTGTGGTACTGAAAGAGGTTTTAATTTGATCACGTCCGGTGCAGATGCTACTACCACCCAGTTACGATTCGATAGAATACTAGCTGCATTTAAGTGTAAAGGTGACTAATGAGAACTAACTCTTACGTTAACTTCAGTACAACAATCCAGAAGAGAATTACTTGTTTCGTATTATCCTTTGTTATTCTTTTCACTCCCCTGATTACAGCAATCCCTCAAACTGCCTTTGCAAGTAACCACATGGGTGGTAGCCATAGTGCACCACCTATGATGGGACCACCTATGATGGGACCGCCTATGATGGCCCCTCCTGCACAAGCACCCGCGTCTACGGGACCTGCAAATTCTGCACCCGCACCTAAGGGGCC
>CAYMJY010000069.1:0-5913 GCA_964391355.1 uncultured Dehalococcoidia bacterium
CTATGAAAAGGTGCGCACTCGTGCTAAAGGACTTGCGAAATTGATTGAAACTGCACAGAAAAATGCACCATACAAAGAGATAAGCGTCATGCATGGAAGTGCTGATGAAGACGCCGAATTTTTGTCTACGTCTTTGGCAGAACTATCAGAGACACCGATAAGCGTTAGGAGTGTAGGGCCAGTCATAGGCGTACATACAGGACCGGGCGTTATCGGCATAGTACTAAGAAAAGCATAAACATATACGCCATTTCTCACTTGCAGCTTCTTCGTGTTTCTTAAAAAATTAGAGCATGCAAAAAGATGATAGATTTCTACGTTTCGGAGAAGTTGTAGAAGCATCAGTAGATGGAATAGTTGGCCAATGCGACCGCTTGTTCGATCCTCCTCCACTAGGTGCCATAGTTAGAGCTGGAGACTTGCCTATTGCAATTTATGGAGTTATTACTGACTCCGAAACGATTCCTTTGGATCCAACTCGTAGGATAATCGCCCGTGGTGCCGAATTGGAATCTGATGAGCAAGTTTACAAAGAAAACCCTCAACTTAATCGATTGATGCGAACTGATGTTAAAATCGCGACAGTAGGTTACAGAATTAATGGTGAGCTGGCCTATTACTTACCGCCTTATCCATGCAAAATCCACACTTCTATTCACCTTTGTAGTACGTTAGAGATTCAAGAATTTAACCAGAGTATGAATTACTTAAGCTCGCTTACAAAAGCAAATTCTAATAATTCTGAAGATGTCATAGCAGCTGTAATTAAGTATGCTTCAAAAGAACATGATTCTCCTTCAGAATTCGTTTTCAATGCTGCAAAAGCAGTGGCTTTGATTCTTGGATCAGACACCCAGCGATTGTCTGAAATCTTAAAAAGACTCCCTCTAAATAGGCGCTAAATGAGTAAAGAACTCTTTCCCGAACATGATTTATTTGACGATGAAATGTTGGGTCAAATAATAGGTGGCTCGTTAAGCAGAGGGCTTGATGTGAGAATTTCGAGCCCCGGCATGGCTGAAAAAGCAAAAGTTGGTACATTTGTTACTATCCAAGGCCGTGGCCGCAGATTTTTTGGAATAATCACCGACCTTTTATTGGATAGTTCAGATTCTAGATTGGCTTCTGTTTTCAACACAGTGGACACTGCATTAGCCGATGTATTGGTTGGAACCAGCACACATATAATTGCAAGAGTGACTCCTATGCTCTCGACTGCAATATCGGGGGCTTCGGATCCAGAGCCTGCTAAGTCATTACCCGCTCATTTTTCTATATCCCGATTCGCTTCAAATGCAGACGTTCAGTCGATTTTTGGGTCCGAAGATGAACGCCATATTTGGATTGGAAGTCCATTGGATATGGAAGACACTAAAGTTTGTCTTGATTTATTTGAATTTGTTAAAAGGTCGAACGGAGTTTTCGGGAAATCTGGATCTGGAAAATCTTTTTTGACCCGGATATTACTAGCTGGAATTCTTCAGCATGATGTTGCTACAAATTTGGTTTTTGACATGCACAATGAATATGGATGGCAAGGTAATAGCGAGAACGGGCATAAGGTTAAGGGCCTTAAGCAATTGTTCCCTTCGAAAGTATCGGTTTTCACTTTAGACTCTGCTTCGTCTAGACAAAGAGAAGTGGCATTCGATAAGGAAGTGAGCATCAGCTATTCTGAAATTCAGCCAGAGGATATTGAACTATTATCTTTGCTTTTGGAGATCACCCCATTTGGTGTAGATGCATGCTTTTTGTTACGTGAAAATTTAGGTAACGACTGGTTAAGCAAATTTTTATCAATTGGTAGCAATAAGGAATCAGGCAAGAGTGACGATGCACGAGATAGCATCTCTGAAGTACCGAGAGGGATAGGTGATTTAGCTGAAAACCTTCAGTTAAACACTTCGACCCTGCAGGCTCTTTACCGTAGACTGCTTCGCTTAAAGACCTTTGAATTCATCACGAATAAACCACGATCGAGAGCTATAAATGACTTAATGGTACAACTCATAGCAGGGAAGCATGTTGTTCTAGAATTTGGGAAGTGGGGTAGTAATTTAACTGCTTATCTGCTAGTAGCAAATTTGCTAACACGTAAAATCCACGAAGAGTACAGACAACTGACTGAACATGCGATTTCGCACCAAAAATCACCTCCTCAACCATTGGTTATTACAGTTGAAGAAGCACATAGGTTTCTAAGCAAGGATATAGCCGGTAAAACTATCTTTGGCACAATCGCACGTGAAATGCGTAAGTACCACGTGACTCTTCTTGTAGTGGACCAAAGGCCATCAGGTATAGATGAAGAAGTTCTTAGTCAGGTTGGTACAAAGGTTACATGCCAACTTGATAACGAGCGGGATATAGACGCACTTTTAACAGGCCTATCAGGAACTAGAGAGATGAAATCTGTTCTTTCAAGACTAGAGTCTAACCAGCAGGCCCTTTTATTTGGACACGCTTTACCTATGCCTGTAGTAGTACGGACTAGGCAATACGACTCGGCATTCTATGAATCGGTTTCTTCAAGCATTAATAAAACAGTCAAGGATTTTGACAGTGATAGGAAAAGCTTGTTTGGCTGAATTCATTTTTGAATAATTATGAGTTTTAATAAAAAACCGATAAAAATTTTGGGACAACTCCTAATAGCACTATTTGGAATTGCTTTAGGGATATTCTTGGGATGGTTGGCGATTAGAGGCGCCGATTGGTCTGATGTTAAGAAAAACCTAGCAAGCGTGCCTTTGAGCACTCTTTTTCTTGCATTGATCATTTCTATTTTTTCTTCTTGGATCAGGGCAATGAGATGGCGGTACACATGGGCAATTGAAACAGTGTCGACTTTCAGGTTATTCCAAGTGGAGAATGCCGCGTTAGGTATTAATAATGTGTCCCCTGTAAGAATGTGGGATGAGATGGCAAGCCTGGGGATGCTTGTAATCCGTGATAAATTGCCAGCTACTATGGTCGTAGCCACCCTTGTAATGACTAGGGCACAAGATTTAGTTTTCACTCTTAGTTTCGTTGCAGTAGCTATACTTATTGCGCCCGAATTAACAGAATTTGCAAGGCCATTGGCAATAATGAGCGTTTTAGTATTTTTCACGCTTATTGTGGTTTTGAATTGGGGAAATGTTGTGCGACGGATCCCAATATTAAAACGCCTTCCTGGAGTTACATCGTTCGGTGATGCTATAGACATGCTTTGGTCAAAGAAAAAACGTTTAGCATTTACATTTTTCCTTACGGCTTCATATTGGCTTATTTTAGGGCCCGCTGCTTTTTTTATCGGAAGGGGCATGGGGATAGAACTTAGCGTGTTCCAGTTTACGCTTATAGCTCTGGGATCAATTTTTTTTGCTACGGCCACGCCAAGCTTACCCGGTGCTGTGGGTTCATTTGAGTTCGCTGCAGTTAGTCTTTTGAGTTTATGGGACGTGCCCAAAGAAACTGCCATTGGTTTTGCTGTGCTTTTGCACTTAATTTTATTCCTACCCCCTGTTTTTATAGCAATGATCGTTCTACCTCGTGAAGGTATAGCCTCGATCGGCGCTTGGAGACAAAGAACCAGGAATCTGCAAAAAAGTTAAGAACCACTCCGATTTGGAGCAAAAAATCGGAGTATAATGATTTAGGAGTACGTATGGAAATTCTTGAATACATGGAAATGGAAGGCCATCAACAACTTGCTGTTTGGACTGACCCTGCAGTTGGATTAAGAAGTTTTATAGCTATCCATAGTACCAAGCTAGGCCCTGCATTAGGTGGTACTCGCATTTGGCTGCATAAAAGCGAAGACGAGGCAATAATGGATGTTTTGAGATTGTCTAAGGCCATGACTTACAAGAATGCACTTGCTGGGCTAGCACATGGCGGTGGCAAAGGCTTAATAATGGCTGATGCTAGAACTCAAAAAACAAAAGCGATGATGGAATCATATGGCCGTTTTGTTGAGAGCTTAGGAGGTAGGTACATCACGACTGAAGATGTTGGAGCATCTGCTGAAGACATGCAATGGATAGCTGGAACGACTCAATACGTTGTTGGTTTACCTAGGGAATCTGGTGGAAGTGGTAATCCGTCTGACCAAACCGGGTTTGGAGTCTTCCAGGCAATGAGGGCCTGTGCGTTAGACTTATGGGGCGAAACAAATTTATCAGATAGGACGATTGCTATTCAGGGATATGGCAATGTCGCAACAGCATTAATTCAGCACCTAGAAAGCGAAGGATGCCGAATAGTGGTAACCGATATAGACAATACCAAGAGGCAACTAGCAAAATCTAGAGGTTTAGAAGTAGTCGAGCCAGAATCAATTTTAAGTTATGAATGCGATATTTTCGCACCGTGTGCTTTGGGCGGGGTGTTTAGCTTTGAAAACATTAAGGACCTACACTGTGAAATAATTTGTGGAGCTGCGAACAATCAACTTAAAGAACCTCAGGTTGCGCAAGCACTTCAAAATGCTGGAATACTATACGCTCCTGACTACCTTGTTAACGCAGGTGGAGTTATCAACGTTTCATATGAAATTGGCCGGGTTTATGATCCCGATGCTGCACGAACTAGGGCATCCCACATTTTCGATACTATGTCGAAAGTTCTTGCAATTTCCCATGAAAACAAAATCACTACGGCTGAAGCTGCTGATCAACTAGCTAATCAAAAGCTAGAAATTACAAACAACTGAGTCTAAATTCAAACTAGCATACCAATATGAATGAGTAATCTACCTAGCTCTCCAAGTTCAAAATCTTGGTACCAATCAACTCCTGTTTATTATGGATGGGTCGTTGTCGCTGCGTCATTTTTTGCAAACTTAATTGCTACTGGCGTCCAACTTTGGGCACTAACTGTTATGACGGTTCCAATGTTGCAAGATTTGGTAGATTGGCAGAGGGGAGATATTTTTGGCGCATTCGCCCTGAGATCAATTATCACTGCCATCCTTACTCCCTTTGTAGGACGTTACCTTGATAGGCGTTATGGAGCTCAAATCCTTTTGGTAATTGGCGCCGTAATCGGTGGCGGCTCAACAATAGCCACTTCAACTGTCCAAGACCCATGGCAGTTCATGCTCTGGTTTGGTTTGCTAGGGGGTATCTCTGGACCGGGGGCCGCATACATAGTTTCTTCTGCAATTGTGCCGAAGTGGTTTATTAGCAAACGTGGTAAAGCTTTAGCTCTTTCAACGATGGGCACAGGGATGGCAGCTTTAGTTATGCCTCTTGCTGTCGCTTTTGCATTGTCTATCTTTGGTTGGAGAGATACTTGGGTTTTGTTGGGCATTGCTACAATAGTTATTACAATTCCAATGGCCTTTTTGATTAGGCGACAGCCAGAAGATGTGGGCTTACTGCCAGATGGTGTTCAGGGCAATGCTTTAAGTGTTGTGAATTCCGTTGATTTCCCCCCAAATATAACAGCAAAAAATGCTATTCGTTCACATAAAACTTGGTTGATGGCATTAGCAACGATGCTAGCGAGCATGCCGCTATTAGGCGTGCCAACGAACATGGTTCCGATGCTCCAAGATCGAGGAATGACCTTAGAAGAAGCTACATTAGCATTGACTACATATGGTCTTTTTTCGGTATTGGCCCGTTTTGGATGGGGAACCTTAGCAGATAAAAGAGACGTGCGCTTAGCTTTAATGTTACTAGGTATCTACGGAATGGTTACTACTTTTATGTTTGTAATAGCGGGTACAGCATTCTATTTCCTTTTTATTTTAGCTGCATGTACAGGCTTTGCTGTTGGCGGTGCTGTGGTATTAAACCCTATGCTTTTTCCTACGTACCTTGGGCGCCGGCACATAGGTGAAATAATGGGATATGTAAGCCCATTAGTAGCAGTAGGTGCCTCTATGGGACCATTGCTTATGGCAAAGGTTTTTGACTGGACTGG
>CAYMJY010000070.1:0-5828 GCA_964391355.1 uncultured Dehalococcoidia bacterium
CTAAACCAAACGTTACCGCTTCTTGGATCGTTAATCATCCAATTCTATTGTTAGTTGTATTTGCGGCAATAACTTTGGCCCTTATTCCTTTAGCCATTTGGTCTCCAGATCATGGCGATGCTTCGACGGAACCTGGCGGTGAGGCATTTGACCTGAGGGATGATCTGGCAAAATGGTTAACGATTCCTATATTCCCTGAAGCATTTTTGCTAGAAGCCAAAAATGGAGACGTTTTAACGCAAGAGGTCTTGTGGGAGCTAAAACAAGCCCAGCTCGCACTCCTCGATGCAGATGCGTCCGGAGATTTGGCACCTGCCGGAATACCTCCAAAACCTTTGCTCGCAAACTCATTTTCTCCGAGTACCAATACGCCCTTTAAAGGGATATTCACGTTCGCAGATGCTGTCGAGTCCACATTGAAAATCCATCCGCTTTTAGGAACGGACTTGGAAAACGCAACAAATGAGCAAATTAAATTCGCAGTTAATTCACTCTTGATTAGCTCAAGAAGCTCCGAAATTGCAGACTTGCTATCTGTGCAAGCTTCTTACGAACGCAAGGAAGTGCTCGGTCAAGAAATTAATGTCTGGAAATCCCCTGCGATGTGGTTTGTCGTAACAGCCGATAATAATGCTTTAGGGGGAGGGCAGGTACAAAGCGTGGGTGGGCTATCCGCAGATTCCGCTACTATTGCAAAAGAGAAATTCTCACGTACAACCCAGGAAATCCTGAGAGGCAAAAGCGAAAATTATTGGCTGTGGGGCATTGCGATTGACCAAAACCTAGAAGCCGAAGAAGAGGGCACAATCGCCGGTTTCTATATCATGCTTACCGTTATAGCAGCTCTAGCAGTGGTCAGTCTGGCAGTACGTTCCTACTGGGCAACTGCTCTAACCGCAATCGGCATAGGTGTTTTAATTATTTGGTTAAAGGGTATTACTGCACTGGTTGGGCTGAAAGGTGGGCTCATCATAGATTTCATAGTTCCAATAGCCATGATATCCCTAGGAGTTGATTTTGCCGTTCACTCTATTCGCCGTTATAGGGAAGAGAAACACAATGCCAAAGCTCCTATGCTTGCTCTGGCTTTAGGATTCACTGGCGTTCTTGGTGCTCTCTTTTTAGCAATGGTTAGTGATGGAATTGCCTTCTTATCCAACGTACCTTCTGGAATTGAAGCTGTCGTTCATTTCGGCCTTTCAGCTGGCATTGCAGTGGCGTCTGCATTTGTGGTACTAGGGTTGATTGTGCCTTTAGCATTAGCAATGATTGAAACTCGATGCCCCCCACCATTTAATGCTAAAAAATCAAGCAGTGCAATTGCGTTTACTGCTGGAGCAGGGGTCACCTTTCTATGTGGTCTCTCTGTCATTTTAATGGTTGCTCTAAGTCTTCCCTGGGGTATCTCGGTGTTAATGATCGCCGTAATTTTCTTTGTTGTATGTCCATTTAGTTACCAAGTGAAAAAATCTGCCCCTACTAGTTTTTTGGAAAATGCTCGGTCAGCAGAAAAGACCTCAAAAGTCAGCCAACTCGTCACAAGCATTGTCACTTCAAGTGCACACCGGCCTATGGTCACGTTAGCATTAGCTCTTCTGATCACAACCACCTGCCTATTTATGGCTATTCGTCTCGAGAGTTCTCTCGATGTGAAAGATTTTTTCGACGAAAAAGCGGATTTTGTGGTTTCTTTGGATAAAGCAGATGAACATATCGGCCCACGAACTGGCGAAGGGGGCACCATCTACTTAAGAGGAGACTTGTCGAACCCTGAAGCACTCAGAGCCATAAATCTCTTTATGCAAAGTCTCACTGATAATCCATATATAGGTACCGAAGCCGATGGAGAGCCCAGTATTTACCCAAGAAATGTCATTGACATAGTTAAGAGACTAACCAAAAACTCCTCGAGTCCTGAAACGGTAAGCAGAGAAGCTATTTTAGATGATGACTTAGATGGTTTGCCCGATTCACAGTCACAATTGGCATCCATGCTAAAAGATGCTATGCAGAACGGTGTTCCGATGGCCGACGGATATGAAGGAATGGCCTACACTCCAGAAGAAGTTCATTCTGTCCTGTATTTCGATGAATCTGGCGCTAATGAAGACCGCGCAACAGTAATTGTTGGAATTCCTGGAACACGCGAGCAGACAGTAGTAGTAGCAGCAGAAAAATCATTAATGTTGGATTTAGCTGTGTTGGAAAATACACCAGGAATCACAAAATTTGGCCTAACTGGCTCGCCGTTCACTCGCACTGCTGAATTGGCAGCCTCAACTGATGCTTTGCGGACTTCTCTGCCAATTGCTGCTATAGCAGCACTCATTGCGCTTACAATCGCAATGAGATCTTTCTCATTCGCACTTATTACGGTGGTCCCTATTGGTTTAGTCGTTACTTGGCTTTACGCATTCATGTTCATTGCAGGGTTTTCCCTCAATTTCGTCACAGCAACAATTGGTGCACTTTCGATAGGCGTAGGCATAGACTATTCGATTCATATGACGGAACGATTCCGTGAAGAATTCAGGCGCCACAAACGTCCTGACCGAGCATTAGAAAAGAGTGCAAAAGGGACGGGAACTGCCTTATTAGGTTCCGCGGGTTCCAGCATAGTGGGATTTACGATAATGGGGTTTGCACCCATGCCGGTATTTAGCACCTACGGCATCCTGACTGCAATTATGATTTTCTTCGCATTGGCTGCTTCATTATTAGTGCTTCCGTCATTGTTGGTGATTGTATCTAGACGCAAAACAAAATAACTATGTTGCGCTTTTACTAACTTCGAGCCTTTCTATCAATGAAGCCTTAGTAACATCACACCACATAATCAGACCTGCCCAAGCTCCGAATTTCTTGTACCGCCTTTCAATCTGAAGGTCGTTCGGTTTTTTTCCTTTATAAAATTGTGCTGATAGTGAATTTCGCACGACTGAATCAATAGCAAGTCTTTCATGTCTGCCCATAACACGGAGAACGTTTCCAGCAGAATACGGGCCGAAGCCTTGCAAGCTCACGATAGAAGAATATAGCCTCTCTGTAGATACAGAACTATCGGCCCACGTTTCTAAGTCTAAAGTACCGGATACAATTAAGTTTGCCAGTTCGTGAACATGCTTTGCACGGTACCCCAACTTCGTCAGCGCCGATAGTTCAACTGGATCAATTAGTGCGATCTCCTGAGGCGTAGGAAAACAGTTACGGCCTAAAATGGGCTTCCCCAGCGTAGTCAGGTTCCTACAAATCCCAATAGTCTGATCCCAGGTGATATTGGTGGTGGCTATAGTTTTAACCATATCTTCCCACAAGGTAGGACTAGCCAAGAATCTACCTAATTTATTCTGGGATATCCAGGAATATTCAGGGAATTTGTTAATTACACGATGTAAATCGCCTATGTCATTTTGCAATCCGAATATGCGAGATACCAGACAATTTATTTCAGAAAGCTCTAATTCACCAATGATCCTTTCAGATTTTACTTCAAGAATTATGCTGTTATCAGAATCAAAACTTATGCTTATCAGACATTCAACTCCTTTTGAGTTAACGGGGACCTCTAAACGGTGATTAACTGGGTCATAGCGAAACGGGGCCAATTGAACCCACCCATGTGAATGTATAGTCGCCAGAAAACTGAAGTCGCATGGCGTATCAATAATGGTTTGTTTGTAATATTGCAACGAAAACTCGACTAGACGGAAACCACATCGTTGGTTAACACACCAATATTTTCAATAGATATAGACACTGAATCTCCTTCTGACAACGTAAAATCCTGAGGAGGGACTATACCTGTACCAGTTAATAAAACAGTTCCGTCAGGAACTTGGTTATGTTTATTCAACCATTCAGACAACTCGTGACAACTCCTCACCATCTTGTTGGTGTTGGTTTGCCCATGGAAGATAATTATGTTGTTCCTTTCAACCGTCATAATAATTTCTAAAAACTGAGGGTCTCCTATTGAGTCTGCCGGCACAAAACATGGCCCTATTGAACAAGAGCGGTCATAAACCTTTGCTTGGGCGAGATATAATGGGTTCGCGCCTTCTATATCCCTGCTTGAAACATCATTTCCTACCATAAATCCGACGATACTTCCTCCATAAACAACGCACGCCAATTCCGGCTCGGGAACGCTCCAGATTGCATCGCCTCTGATACCAATCGGCGCGAAGGGCCCACCCGTTCGATGCCCTGAATCTTTAAGGAAAAGTTCGGGGCGTTCAGCCTCGTAAACTCTCGTGTATACATCAGGAGTTTTGCTTTCTTCTTTTCGTTCTTCCATTGATCGCAGATACGTAACACCTGCACACCAAACTTCAGAGGGTTGGAGTGGAATTGAAATTTTAACGCAGTCCAGAAGAGGGTTTGATTGTTCTATTATTTCCGCAATAGAGTATGGCAATGGAACTACCGCATCAGTAATAGTTTTAATGAATTCTGACAATGGCATTTGCAGATTTGCTGAAGCATCTAATGCATCCAGAATGGTTCTAATCTTGGGATTTGCAACAGTCAGATCGTAAAGCTTATCGCCCATTTCTGATACTAAGTGTGCCTCACCCTCAATCAACAACTGGTATGTTCTCATGGTTCCTCAGTATTTAATCCACTCTCAGCAATTTTTGTAGCAAATTGCTAAAAGAAATCAATTTATACAAAATATTGTGCCTGATATACCCTAAACTCTAATTATGGGGCAATCTGATTTGATTTAGATATTCCTATTGCTAGTGCCTTAACTCAATCTCTTTGTTCAAGTGCGCTCATCAACTCCTGCCATTCAGTTCGTGACATTCCACTAGACTCTTGGTCTACTTTTTCATGCGCAAGCATCTTTCTAAGAACTCCTAAGCCTTTCTCAGAGATTTTAACTCCACCCAGCCTATAATCTTGAAAGGCTTGATAGGCTAGAGGCACCCAAAGCTTGAGTATTTTGGCAATGAGTTCCGCATAAACTCTGATCTCATACTGAGCATGTGGATCTGAACGCAGCTGAACAAAATTAAAAAGGTTGTGTAAGTCGATTTTCCAATACCATTGTGTGTAGTAGTTCAGAGGTAGATTCATTCTAGCCAGTTCACGAGCTAGCCCTGATTTATTTTCATCTCTGATGGAACCTTGCTCATCTTGATTGAGCATTTCCATGTAATGCTCATACGTTTGTTCAGCGTCCCCAACTAATATATCTAAAACTCGTTGTGCTTCATCACCTTTGAGAACATCACCGCGGCCCTGCCTATTCGCAGTCGATTGTGATGCAAGCTGATCATAGTTCGGTGTGTAAAATTCATGATCCAAAATAGAATATCGAGCCGAGTATTCATTAATGCTAGCCATACGATGTCTTACCCACTGGCGAGCCACAAATATTGGCAGTTTAATGTGGAACTTAATTTCGCACATTTCAAAAGGAGTTGTATGAGCGTGGCGCATCAGATACCTAATCAAGCCAGCGTCCTGGCGAGCCTGTTTAGTACCTTTTCCGTAAGACACTCTCGCTGCTTGTACAATAGCAGAGTCATCTCCCATGTAATCGATTACGCGGACAAAACCATGGTCCAGAACGGGTAGGGGCTTAAACAGAACATCTTCGAGTGAATCAACTGTTGGACGATACGTAGGTGAATTGGTTGAACGTAACGAATCAATTTCTCCCTTCTGTTCTGCACTTAATAACGTTTCTTTGTCGGTGTCTAAATCAAATGAATCCATACTGGAATGATATGGCAAGCAATGATCATTTTGTAGGTGCTATATGTTTAAGGCTATGAAAAGCTTTTTAATATGCTTTTGAACACCAAATGACAATAAAA
>CAYMJY010000071.1:0-3873 GCA_964391355.1 uncultured Dehalococcoidia bacterium
GCCCTGCGAATACCAGGGTGGAAAGATGATTGTGGGTTCCATGTGTGAGCAAATCGCTCTTTCCAGGTCTGAGAAATGAATGGGAAGTAGTCATCGGAAAGGTCAATGTTTTCAACAATTGATCGACCAATGTGGTAAATCGCATTCTCATCAGAGTCTGGGCCGGTCTGGAAGTTCACTGTAATAGAACCAGTGCACCACTCTTCTTCGGCACGAACCATGTCATAGTCAACCTTAGCAGCTCTGCTCATGTCGCCTCTGTAGAGTTTCACCTCTGGGAGTAGACCGTTAGCAACCCAGGCTGGGTTATTTGCTTGAGCTTTCTTGATTACATCCAAGTCAGAATCAACTTGGAAAAGAGAACCGGTGAGCTGAGCAATCTGGTTGTAAGCCGAAGTGGCTGAAGCCAGAGGGTGACCTGCGAAAATAATACCTGAACCAGCGACGTCAACGTCACGGTCAGCTAGGTAGTCTTGACCAGGCTTAGCACCACCAATGATCTCATCAAACTTGCCTCGGATACCTGCTGCTTCAGCTAGAAGAACAGCAACTGGGTAAACAGTGTTACCAGGTGAACCCATGTACACTTTCTTACCCTCAAAGTCATGAATAGACTTAATTTCTGGGTCAAGCGTGTACCAGTTCATGCATGCTGCAGGAAATGACATCCAAAGGTTCATTGGGCGAGGGTCAATTTCAAGACCACCCGTGAAGTTCATGTTTGCTTCAATAGCTTCCTTAGGTGAAAGACCTAATTCAGCAGCTGTGTCCCACAATGGAACGTGGTCTTCATTCAAACGGAAGATCATTCCAGGCTTCTCTACACCATTAGCAGTGTACTCAGATCGGTTTCTGAGAACGAAGTCCATAGTCTCCTGTTCGGTAGCATCCTGCGGGGTGAAGCTAATCTTCCCGCCGGTACCTACATCAACCATCTCACGCCAACCTTCAATAAAGGGAGCGTAGGAGGACTGTCCTGCCAAGACACGGAAGGACGCACTCGGAATCGCATCGGATGGTTCTGGTTCTGGTTCTGGCTCGGCAGCTGCAGCAGGTGCTGGTGCAGCGGGTTGCGGAGTTGGCGTTGGATCGCTACCACATGCAGCGACAACCATCGCCATTAAAGCAACCAACGCGAGCAATAAAATTGGTCGTATCATGGCTATGAAGCCTCCCACTTCTATATTCGATAATACAAGCCTCTGGAGGCGTGTAGTCCTGGGGCATTTTAGCTTTCATGACAGTATTGTCAATCATTAAAGACACGTTTTTATGTCGTCAGCCGTGATTTTTGAGTTTTTTTTGCAATAATCTTTAAGTGTCTCAACTTTGGGTACTCCCAGCATTTGATTTTCTATTGTTTTTAATTGACACTATCTGGCGGTCATAATTGCATTGCCTGTACTACTATAAATCAATGATGGAGGCCTCTAATGCCCGTAGTAATCGGAATGGCTTGCTCACATTCACCTGTTTTGTATCGCCCAAGATCTAGTTGGTCCGGAATCTATCAAACCATGGTGGGTGATGTTGCTCAGCCAAATAGAGCTGAGACCGAGACTCCCGAAACTCTTGAAGACTATGAAAAAAGAATTGATTCAAGTTTTGAGATTTTGAAAAAAGAACTACAGGCAAGCAAACCTGATGTAGTTGTTGTTTTAGGTTCGGATAAGCAAAGGGTTTTTAACGAGACTCAGATACCTCAAATAAGTGTTTATGTCGGTGATGAGATATGGGGCACAACTCACTACAGTGAACTTGGTGAAGGTCCATCTGATGGTGAAATGGTTCAACTGAAATGTGCTGCAGATGTTGGTGCTTGGATAGCAGATGAGCTCGCTGAAGAAGGTTTTGATATTAATGAAAATCGATTCTTCAAGCCCATGGGTGCACCAGAAGACGGGTTAGGGCAGTCATTCATAGATCCTGTTCAACGTATCGTAAATTCAGAATTACCTATTGTCCCAATATTCATAAATGCACATAACCAACCTGCAATCAGTGGCCACCGTATGCCTATTTTCGGTGCAACGCTTGCCTCATTACTAGACGAAAGAGAAGAGCGGATCGCGATCTTAGTCTCCGGTGGATTATCTGGTGACCCACATGGCTATCTTGCCGGCTGGGTAGATGAAAGGCTGGATGATTGGGTTTTAAGTAGGCTCAAAAGGGGCCGCTCAGAACAGTTGAAGACTATTTGGGACTTAGATTCAAATGTAGTAAGAGGCGCAACAGCTGAAATACGCCAATGGATTGCTCTTGGGTCAGCAATGGAAAGTCTTGGCGCTAAAGCAAACATTATTGACTATATTCGATTCCACCACGCTACAGTTGGCACTGCTTTTGCATACTGGAAGCCTCGTGACTAACTTGAATGTCAGGAGTAGAATCATTTTGTTACATATACAATTCGGTATATGCAAGTCGAAAGTAGAAGAATTTTAGGAGGAAGCTATGCCTATCAGATTGGGTTTATGTTCATCCCACGCCCCTAGCCTGTTTTTTTCAACGTACGAAGGTTGGCAGTTAATGCACCATCGACTCAACGATGGTCATCCTCAGCCTCCTGAGACTGAACTAGAGACTGAAGAAGTAATTAACCAAAGAGTCCCTCAGATTAAAGATAATTTTGCTACTCTCAAAGAAGAGATTGCAAAGTATGCTCCTGATGTTGTAGTAGCAGTCATAGGGGATCAAAGAGAGTTGTTTGACGGTTCAAATATTCCAAATATCGCTGTGTACTCTGGACCAGATGTTGATACAGTTCACAACACCGGACTTTTTGACCAAGACCCTATGCCCAGTCCTTATGATGAGCAATTCCGTTATCCTGTAAAAATTGACCAGGAACTTTCTAAAACTTTATTGGATGGTCTAGTTCAAGAAGGTTTTGATGCAGCTATTATTTCCGATATGAACCCCCAATCTCAGCCTGATCGCGGAGTCCCTCATGGGTGGGGCAATGTAGCACCTCACTTAATGAAAGATTTGAACATTCCGGTGGTTTTAGTATTTGTTAAAGTAGATGACGGTCCACCCGCAATCCTCACAGGAGAGCGTTGTTTGCAATTAGGTAAAGCTATTGCAAAGATTTGTGAGAGCTCACCAAAAAGAATAGCTATTTATGGCTCTGGTGGTATGTCACACGATCCAAGGGGTCCACGTTCCGGATGGGTAGACGAACCATTAGATAATTGGTTTTTGGATCAACTTACATCGGGCACATCCGAAAATCTTAAGGCCATGTTTTCATTTAAATCAGAGACTATGGTCGGGGGTACTGGCGAATTAAGATGCTGGACTGTAGTGGCAGGAGCAATTGATCATATAAGTCCTGGCCACAAAGCAGTTAAAGTTGACTATATTCCCGCCAGAAAAGTCACAACTGGTTCTGGTTGGGCTTATTGGCCTCCGATAGAAGATGAGGCTCCTATAGCCGCTGGCTAGTCTATAAATGGATATAGAAAACGGGGCCTGTAGGCCCTGTTTTCTTATCTGCTATCGAGCAAAAGTTACGATTACTTGTGGATTTGATCAAATGTCAAACAATATCTTAGCTTTATCAAACTCAATTTCAGGCACGCTAATAGCCAGAGAATTATCGAGGCTAGGATTAACTCACGTTATAACTGTTCCCGATACGTTGCAAAAAACTCTGATTGAGGCACTGGATAGTTTGGACAATCTGAAGCTGATTCCAACGGCAACAGAAGACGAAGCGATGGCTATCAACGCAGGCCTTTACATCTCAGGGCTTAAATCCATGTTGCTAATTCAGAATACTGGTTTTTTCGCCTCCATGAACACTCTTAGAGCGATTGCACTTGATGCAGAAGTACCCACATTAATTTTCGTGGGTGAATTTGGTCGTGA
>CAYMJY010000071.1:3883-5724 GCA_964391355.1 uncultured Dehalococcoidia bacterium
CGTGATGTTACAAAACCAAGCTCAGGAAGCCAGGTGGCAAGGGTCAGGCTTTTAGAGCCTACCCTAGATACATGGGGGGGTCCATATTATCGGCTGGACAACACGCCAGATCTAAAACTAATAGAAAGTGCGGTGATTCAAAGCAATGAAGAAAAAGGACCAGTTGTTGTAATAGTTGGTGCTCCAACATCATGAGGAATAAATTTGTTACGAACTGATGCTCTAGAAATTTTGGTTAACCATAAAGCTGATGCTATTTCAATAGTGACAATGCAATCGGTTTACCCTTGGCAAGAGCTAGGTGGCGCAAGATCAGCACACATCGATGCCACCGGTTGTATGGGCAGTGCTTCATCATTAGGCCTTGGTCTTGCTATTGGTAACCCTGAACGCCCAATATGGGTTTTAGACGGAGACGGTAGCTTGCTAATGCAATTAGGCACTCTTGTAACTATTTCTGGTTTGGCACCTGAAAACTTTTACCACTTCATATTTTCTAACGGTCTCTACCAAAGTACTGGAAACCAGCCTTTACCTGGACAGTCAAAATTTGATTTGTGTGGAATGGCGATTTCAGCAGGCTATAGTTTTGCTGTTCGTTATGCAGAGACTGATGAATTTGAACGTGAGTTGGAAGAAATCATTAATTTTAAAGGTCCAGGGCTTATTGAATTAATTATAGATCCAGAACCGGGACCACCTCGGTGGGCAGGAATCAAAATGGCGGACCAAGTCAAAAAACTCCAAGCTGAGCTGAGTAATAGTGACGAAGAGTGATCTAGATGAGGCAAGTATTATTATCCACAGGAAGTTAATTTGAAAATTCTAGTAACAGGCTCTGCTGGTTTCATCGGTTCGCGAGTTTCTGAGCTTCTAATAGAGCAAGGGAATGAGGTCCTGGGAGTTGATTCTCTTAATGAAGCGTATGACAGTAGATTAAAAGAATGGCGATTGGCAAAACTTCAAAGGCTCGATAGTTATGAATTCTCCATGACCAATATAGTAGATTATAAATTGGCCGAAGAATGTTTCTCTAATAATAATATAGCTGGTGTAATCAACCTTGCAGCACAAGCAGGAGTTAGGAATAGTACCTCCAATCCTGTACCTTATTTTGAAACGAATGTACTCGGCACGTTGAATTTACTAGAGCTTTGCAAAAATTATGAGGTTCGCAAATTCGTTCAAGCATCAACATCGAGTGTGTATGGGAATGGCACCCTTCCATTTATTGAGGGAGGAAACACTGACCAACCTGAATCAACATATGCTGCTTCAAAAAAATCTGCGGAATTAATTTGCCATACTTATCATTCGCTTATGGGATTGCCTATCACCGTCCTTCGTTATTTTACGGTCTACGGCCCTTCAGGTAGACCGGATATGGCCGTCTTTAGATTTATTCACTGGATTTATGAAGAAAAACCACTAGCTTTGTTTGGAGATGGATCGCAAAAACGTGACTTTACTTATGTTGATGATATAGCTCGAGGCACCATTGCAGCTCTAAATATGCCTAACTTTAATATTATAAACTTAGGAAATGATCGCCCAGTAAGTCTGAGTTTTTTGATCGGTGTTATTGAAGAGGCGTTAGGGAAAAAGGCAATAATTCAAGAAGGGCCCACCAATCCTGCTGATGTAAAGACTACCTGGGCTAATATTGACAAAGCCAAAAAGGTCTTAGACTGGGAACCCCGCACTTCGTTGGAAGAAGGTATTAAAAAATGCGTGGCATGGTATCTCGAAAACAGAACCTTCATTTCAAAGCTTAATTTTTAGCTTATGGCGCGCTTGGTGGGACTCGAACCCACGACCTCATCCTCCGCAGGGATGCGCTC
>CAYMJY010000072.1:0-5101 GCA_964391355.1 uncultured Dehalococcoidia bacterium
ATAGTAACGCCAATATTTCCTACACTATGCTCACGAGCACCCTTAACTACTATGTTGTCTATTTCCATTTATCCATATCCCGTCTCTTGTTACGTCTAATGGTAGCATCGGTTCTGTTAGCAACAAAGAGTAAGCTTTTACATAATGCCCACAACGGTCGAGTCCGTAGACTCATCGGTTCCAGGGCGGATATACTCAGTCAGAGTGGATACGGAGAAATCATGTCAAACGATCCTTTAAAAGACATCTCTCGCGAAACATTTGATGCTTGGGCTGCGCACTTGGGCCTAGACATCGAACCTGAACATTTAAATAAGTTATACCCGGAGACCCTTGCGCTTTTGAAGCGTATGAGCGCGTTGCATTTAGTGGACGTTTCCGAAGTAGATCCAATAGAGGCCACTGAAACTGTTCCTCGCGAAATGTCAGGGTCTGATTAATGTCATTTGATACGTCCCAAATTACAAATCTCGCTTTGGTCGATCTTGTTGACCTTATCGCTTCCAAGAAAATCTCACCTGTTGAAATTACAAAAGCTTATCTCCATCGAATAGAAGAAACAGATCATAAGATTGGCGCCTTTATTACAATTACAGGCGAGCAGGCACTTGAGAAGGCTCAAATTTCTGAAGATGAAATACTAAAAGATGGAATCAAAAGTCCTCTCCACGGTATCCCATTTGCCACAAAGGACATTTTTTGGACTAAAGGAGTTCGAACTACTTCTGGGTCTCTAATAGACTCTGATTTCATTCCTGATCGTGACTCTTTTGCTGTGGAGTTGCTCCAGAATGCTGGAGCACATTCCATTGGGAAAGCACATACTGTTGAGTACGCTTTTGATCCAACGGGCAGAAATGAACATTATCCCACTCCCCATAATCCTTGGCGCCACGGGCACTACACTGGTGGATCTTCTAGTGGTTCGGGAGCAGCCGTTGCTGCGGGTATGGCACCCCTTGCGTTGGGTTCTGATACAGGTGGTTCCGTCCGAGTGCCATCTTCTTTTTGCGGAATCACTGGTCTCAAGCCCACTTTTGGCCTTATCAGTAGATCAGGAGTCACTCCCTTAAGTTGGACCTTAGATACAGTGGGTCCTATGGCTCATGACGCCATAGATTTGGCGGTAGCAATGAATGCGCTGGTGAAGCATGATCCTGCTGATCCTGCATCGGTTAAATTTACTTCCAATTTTGACTACTCAAAGGGAATCGATACGGAAATCAAAGGCATTAAAATTGGCGTGCCTGATACTTTTATAGATCAACTGGTAGACAATGAAGTTAAGGATGCATTTAATAAGGCTCTTTCTGTTTATGAACAACTTGGGGCGGAGATAGAAAAAGTTGAAATACCAGAATTGTCATGGGGAGAGATGGGATCAGTCATCATTAGTACTGAGGCAGCTACGATCCATAGGGACAGAATTAACACGAGTGCCTCAAAATTTGATCAAAGGGTCCGGCTTAGGATAGAAACCGGCTTCTTTGTCCCTGCCGCAACTTACATCAAAGCACAACAAGTGCGATCACTGCTTGGTAAACGTCTTGCCAATTTTTATAAGCAATATGATCTCATTGCTATGCCCACAACAGTCACAACCGCTCCAGTTCATGATGAAACCTTAATGTCCGTGAATGGCAAGGAAGTTAATACAAGGGAAACTGTGATTAGGCATACTAGAATATTTAACCAAAATGGCCTTCCTGCCCTTTCTGCCCCTTGTGGTTTTTCTGCTTTAGGGCTTCCGATAGGTATGATGTTGGTCGGCAGAGCATTTGAGGATGCTACCGTTCTTAGAGCGGCACACGCGTTTCAACAAGCAACTGATTGGCACAAACAAAGGCCTTCACTATAACCACTGCTTCATTTTAGCTATGATAGAATGATGAAAAGTGGGCCTGTGGCGCAGCTGGGAGCGCGCCTCAATGGCATTGAGGAGGTCGAGGGTTCGAATCCCTCCAGGTCCACCATTTTTCTACTATTTCCTAAATTCTGTAACTCTCCCAGCGAATTCTTCACTAATAAATATTTTGCCCTCACCATCCACAGCTATAGCCGTCGGTGAAATCAATTCTTGCTTTAAAACTTCTATTGTTCCTTCATCCCATTGGACAAGTCTTCCCTTAAATTCATTCGCTCCTTCGTATCCCTTTTCAGACAAACTTTTCATATCCGAACTGAATTCGGAAACCAGCAAAGTTCCATCTTCGCAAAAAGCTAAGTCAGTCGCTGCAGTAAAGCCACTGGCATATATAGTGCTCTCGCCGGGATCGAGGGCGTCACCATCCTCATTAAGATCCTGCAATTTGTACACATGCCCGGCTCCTGCTGGAAAAGGGAATCCTGTTAAGCTTGCTACGTATAAAGCATCATCTAAGCCCATCACAATACCCGTAGGGACTACATCCAACTGAACCACAGTCCCATCTTCCATTGTGAAGGGGTAACTATCAAAAATCATGAAATCTTTGATTGCTCCATTTTCTGAAATATGCCAAATCGCATCTCTTCCTGAATCACTAACGTAAAACCCTCCTATGGGGGCATTTACAATGTCATAAGGGTTTGTGATGCGATTTGGGGGATCCAAACCTTGTATTTCTTGTCCGGTAATAGGAATGGGTGTTGAATTGGATTGAGCTTTATAAACTTCCCTGAAACCCTTACCTCTATGCTCCCCCACGATGAAATAAGTTAACTGGTCAAAGTGAACGACTGCTGAGACGCCAGCGGGTACTAACTCAGGTCCTTCTTTTGTGTATGGCAAATTATAGAAAAGTACTTCGAGTGATCCAGAATCAGGGTTCCATTCAAGTATCCTTCCAGCGGCAACTTCAGCAATCAGAATATTTCCATTATCCATTGGGAACAAACCACGAGGTGACTCTAAATTATCAATAGAAAGAGGGTCCTGATTGGCACAAGAAACTAGCAAAATTCCGATTAAAACTATGTTCCTAAGCACGAAACAAATCTTTCAACGCACGATCGAGTTCGTCAAACTCAAACTTGAATCCAGTAGATAGTAAAGCGTCAGGGACCATTCTTTTGCTTCCTAGTATTTCAGATGAAAACTCTCCTAATACTACCTTTAAAGGATAGCCAGGCACGCGAGTAAGAATTTTCCTATTTAAGCTTTTTCCTAACGCCTGGCTGAATTGACCTTGTCGCAATATGCCAGGTGCTACCACGTTAATAATCCCTATTTTAGGGTTTGCCAAAGCGAATCTTAAAGCAGAAACGGCATCATTTATGTGAACCCAAGGAACCCACTGCTCACCTGATCCGATTTTTGCCCCTAAACCAAGCCGATAGATTTTACGTAATATTGGAAGCATTCCCCCAGTTGATGCCAAGACATTTGCAAAACGAAGTATTGAAACATCTAAATGTTCCCTCGAAGCGGATGAAGCTTCTTCTTCCCAATCTACACAAACTTTTGAGAGGAAATCCGAACCTGGGGTTTCGTTTTCATCAAGAGCAGCATCTTTTCTATCACCGTAATATCCCAGAGCACTAGCACTAACTAAAACAAGCTGCTGGTTATTGAATGAAGCTAGCCTTTCGGCCAAGTTGTGTGTCGCTTGTACCCTTGATTGGTAAATTAGTAGCTTCTTCGCAGAAGTCCAGCGCCCGAAAATAGGCTCTCCCAATAAATTGACGACACCATCTGCCTCTTGAAATGCTTGGAGGGGTGGAAGTTCGTGTAATGCATCCCATTGATAATGGTTTACGCCCATTGGGAGCAGTTTTCTGGCACGATCTATATCTCTAGAAAGAGAAACGATCTCATCGCCACGATTTAGAGCATCCGTAACAAATGAAGAACCAATTAGCCCTGTAGCTCCAGTTACAACTATTCGCATTAAATCCCTTTAAGTTTGTGCGCTACTCAACTCAGGGGGAATGCAAAAGGGTGGACCTTTGAATGTCCACCCCTATGCATAATCATCTTGTTCTACTTATTCAGCAGATGATGCAGCTTCAATTACCTTTTTGGCCGCATCAGCAGTAACCCAAGACTTCCATTCTTCTGTATTCAGGACGAACCACTTTGCAACCTCTGGGAAGTCTGCTCCAGACTCACCCATGTAAGCCTCAGCTGCTAATTGGTTCCCAGCATTGAAGTCCCACTTCTCGAACATTTCGATAATGTCAGGAGCTGATTCTAGAAGTTCATTTCTTACAACAATTACAACCTCAGCAATAGAATACCCACATAACTTTGTGGTATTCCAGCACTCTTCAGAGTAAGGAGGTTCTTCAAGAACCTTCAATCCACCAAGCTCAGTTTGTATACGGTGCGTAAGTGTAGTCGGGCCCCAATAGTAGAAGAGGACATCTTCTTTCTTTTCAAAGGCTGCCAAAATCTCTGCTGCCAATGCCTCTCCGGAACCTGGGTTGACGACTTCAACTACATCGTCCAGGCCATGTGCTGTTACTTGAGCAATGTTGTGACCTTCACATTCCCAACCTGGCACACAGTTCAGTAATTGTGCTTTGCCGTTTGAAATAGGAGTGACAAAAAGATCCATGTGATCTCTAATATCAGCAACTGCCTGGAGGCCTGGATTGGCATCTGCCGTGTACTGAGGAATAATAAATGCGGACTGCCAGTTATCCTCTAAGCTATTACCAATTCTGGTAATTTGACCCGCTGAAGCGGCTTCGTTATATGCCGCCAACTGGTTTGGTAACCAGATTTCCATTGTGACATTAGTGTCACCACCAACTAGAGCCTGCATCAATGGGATTGTGCCACCGAAAATTTTCTCAGTGGGGTAGCCGTACCCTTCAGAAACAATCAAATCAGCAATTGCTGTCTGAGTCTGGGCACTGTCCCAGTTAAGATCTGAGAAGATAATAGTTGGCTTCTCGTCTTCTCCACAGGCACTCAATGCAAGGGCCAGCACTAAAACAAGCCCAAACATAGCTGCCATACTTTTCCTAAATCCTAAACTCATGTTTTCCTCCCTTACTCTTAGATCATACTATCCTTTGGCGGATAGTGCATGAATACATATATTTTTAGAGCTTGCGATCTCCACTTAAGGCATCTTGGCGACCTTTAGCAGCTGCCTGAGTTACTCGGTCAGTA
>CAYMJY010000073.1:0-4922 GCA_964391355.1 uncultured Dehalococcoidia bacterium
CTAGCATCAGTTTCTACTATTAAATGTGGATTTCCTAAAGGATCAATTAATTCAATTGCGCCAGTATTATTGACCTTTCTTACGGTTCCACTCAAAAGCATGCCATTAACAGTTACTTTTATTTTTTTACCGACTATTCCGAGCATAGAGGAATAGTCTGCATGTAAAGAATTGTTGTCGCCCTGCCATAGCAAATTAATCTCGCGTAGCGTTATTAGAGCAAACTTATTTATATCAAACACTTTGCCGGTTTCATTGAACAAGCTAGTGGGCGGAATACGAAAATCTGAAGCATCCTGATGGGCACTATTTATATTGACTCCAAAGCCAAGGATACCTACGCCTTGGTTATTTGTGCTAATTTGAGACTCAACAAGAATCCCTGAAACTTTCTTACTTTCCACAAGTACGTCATTAGGCCACTTCAACCGGCATTCAATGTCAGCAACTCTCTTAATGGCTTTCGCTATAGCAACGCATCCAATCATTCCAAGTGTTGCTATTTTATTAGGTGAACCCTTGACTACCACCGATCCCATTAGAGACTCTGAGACTTGACTTAACCATTTACGCTTAAACCTACCACGACCTTTAGTTTGGTATTGTGCTAAGAAAGTATTGCCGTGAGATTCTGCCGCGTGTGCCACCACCCAACCAATATCCATTGTTGACGTTACTTCATCAAAATTGATTATGTGATTACCTAACTCGAAACTAGGTTCAAATCTCTCCCACAGAATTTTGTTGTAGAGGTTAGTATCGATATGGAGCCTCCATACACTGGTATTATAAGAATATCACGTTAAAATACCTCTCGGCTTTGAGTATAAGCGGGAGTAACTCAGTGGTAGAGTGTCAGTTTTCCAAACTGATTGTCGTGGGTTCGATCCCCATCTCCCGCTCCAATTGTTTGTAAAGTTATGAATCTTCACAATAGTTACTTTAAGGAAAACAATGGGCGCAACTAACGATATCGCTAACTACGTAGCCAGTGGTTCGTATCAGAATATTCCTAGCAAAGCATTAGACTTTGCTAAGCTTCTCTTCATGGACACATTGGGTGTTGCTGTTGCTGGCTCAACCTTGCCGGCAGCTAAGATTGCGCATGATTATGCAACCAGATTAGGTTCAAGTTCAACCGAAAAAGCTCATGTGCTTGGGAAAAATATAACGCTTTCCCCATCATTCGCAGCTTTAGCAAATGGTGTGAGTGCTCATACATTAGATTATGACGACACATCTTTTTTGACTGTTGCACATTCCAGTGGATCTGCAGTGCCGACACTTTTGGCTTTAGCAGAAGAACTTGGCGCCAGTGGTCAAGATGTAATTGAGGCATTTGTATATGCGCACGAAGGTTTAGCACGGCTATCTTTAGCAATTATGCCTACTCATTACCTTCATGGTTGGCATACAACTGGAACTCTGTCTACTCTTTCAGCTGCTTTGGCCGCTGCAAAGCTCATGAAATTTAACGCTGAGCAGATCTCTTCGACTTTAGGTGTTGCAAGTTCCATGTCGGGAGGAATGAGGGGTAACTTTGGAACATTCACAAAAGCTTTGCATACAGGTATGGCAGCTTTTCATGGGATGATGAGTGCTACTTTAGTTCGTTCAGGATTTACTGGTAATCAGGACATTCTTGAGCACAGATATGGATTTTGGGCCTTAATGGCTGGCGCAGATAACGTTAATCCATCACTGACCGAAGAAGCAGTAAAAAATGTTGAAAGGTTTTATTTGGACGACCCTGGTGTCGGGATCAAGCTCCACCCTTGTAATAGCGCTGTTTTAGCAGGAATCGGTACAGCAATTAAGCTTTCAGTAGAAAACAATATCGACCCAAATGAAGTCGATCATATAGATTATGGCTATATGCATGTAGCTCGTGGGATTGTTCCATTTGATGACCCGAAAAGCTCACCAGAAGCTCAATATAGTATGACGCATGCAATTGCAGCTTCAGTTGTTAGAAGACAAGCAGGAATAGAAGAATTTTCTGAGTCTGGAGTAGCTGATCCGGAAATATCAGCAATGAGGAAGAAAGTTAATCCGTATGAACATGCTGATTTTCTCAAATACTCAGACCCACATGATGTTCCTGCCTGTGTAGTGAGCATACATATGAAAAGCGGTGCCGTTTTTACGGATTCGTTACGCAGGCCAAAGGCTTACCCTGGAGGTGAGGCAGTCACGAAAATTGAGGTTGTAGATAAATTCAAAGTCAACATAGATTCAGTTCTTGAAGGTAAATCTTCAACAGCATTCGAACTTGCTGACAATATTGATTCGCTTCCAAACTTATCTGAATTAATTAGCACTCTTTCAAGTTAATCAAGTTTGGGTCGTTTTAAAATCTCAAATGGCAATTCAACCATCTCTGAAATCATAATACCTACTTGTGACGCTATGAATTCAAAAAATTGTTCCCCTTTTTCGGCGTTTGCAGCTGCTGCGTTGCCAATCGCTCCGTCTATATTAAGGTCTTGAGTTTGCCATCCGAATGAAAGAGCATTCCCTGTAGGGCTGATAAACTTGTATTTCTCAGTAAGCTTTTTACTCAAGGAAACAAAATCCTGGGCAAGTTCCATTTTCACAAGAGCTGGCCATGTGTGAAGCATAAGTGAAGTTTCGACTTCCCCTCCGTGAATTCCATATTTCAATTCTTCAGCATCAAAAAGGCCATTTGGTGGTTGTATCTTAAACCAGTGTAGCGAGTGAGCAAGCAAATTATGCTCAGCACGTAACCTTCTTAACACAATATCAGCTATTCCAACTTGCCCACCGTGGCTATTGAAAAATAATACTTTTTTAAATCCAGATTTCTTAAGTGATACTGCAATCTGAATCCAATATTCGATAAGGGTTTCTGCCTTAATTGATATGGTTCCTGGGTATGCTGAATGTTCAATGCTCATGCCAAAATTTGTATTCGGCAATACTAAAATTTGACTGTTAGAAGAGTTTAACTGAATAACCCTATCCAATAAGGAGTCGTTCAAAAGCGCATCTACACCAAGTGGTAAGTGAGGCCCATGTGCTTCTATAGCACTGACAGGAATAATGGCAACCGAATTCTCAGTGTTCCCTATGTCTTTGTAATTTAGATGTGCTAATCGAAAATCACGTGGCATTTTATACGCACCTATTTAAATATAGCGTTATTAATTTCGTCTTCATCTGCACCTTCCCACCACCCTCTCATTTTGCCTGGGTTCATTAACCCAGCTGGGTCAACTGCCTTTTTAAAATCTAATTGAAATGGATCAACTATCTTCATTCCTCCGTCTTCTAAAATGTGTGTATGCGGATTAAAAATAGGGATGCCGTTTTCTTCGTGATAATTGATTATCTCATTTAACCTTGTTTCAGATGTGAAATAAACTAACTGCAGACCCGCTAGCGCAAATTTGCCGTTCCATAGCACAGCTTCAAGGTGCATCAGAAGTTCTGCTTTAAAGTAATCCCGCATTTTGTTTATCATTCTGAAATCATCTTCAATTATGAAAAGTGACTGTAAGTAAGTAACCCTTGGATCCCTGTTGATCGCGTGCAATGTGGTGTGATTCCATGTGAATTCATATAGCGGACGCTGCCTATTTTTTTCAGGGTTGTTTTTTTCGTACACTACTTTCCCATTAAATTTCGTGGTTAGTTCTTTCAAATTATCCAAGTCTGAATTCCGGACCATCATAAAGCATGAATGTTCTGTAGGAGGAATGCTAAAATTCGGGAAATAGCTTGTTATCGGAGCTTCAAATATCGCAATTTCTTTCTTTTGGATTTTGCTTGAATTGGATAAATCTTGAGTGAAATAAAGAGCTTGATTGAAACTCGAAAATGCCACGATTACATCAACCCAATCTCTGCTTTCGGTCAAGCCAATTTCTAACTCTGTAATCACTCCATTTGTTCCGTATGCATGGGCAGCTTTCCCAATATCTTTCCCTTTCAAAGTAAGCGCTCGCGGCTCCCTTTCCATAGTAACAACGCGTAGAGATTTAATATTGTCTAAGTCAGATAGGTAACCATGCTCAATCGCACCGACTCCTGTACTTCCACCCGCAATAAATCCGCCGATTGTTGCTGTTCTTTTAGTGGAAGGGTAAAGGCGCAATTCTTGTTCAGTTTTAAGCGTTTCTGCCTCTAAGTCTATTAATTTAATTCCGGGTTCGGTTAGGACAGTGTTTTTACGAACTTCTTTAACCTTAGACATTCGTTTCGTATCTAATACCACTCCCCCCTCAAGGGGCATTGCTTGGCCATAATTGCCTGTTCCTGCACCGCGAACAGTGAGCGGCAAATCGAAATCTACGCAGGTTTTAATTACTTGTATTACCTCTTCTTCAGTTGAAGGGAAAACAATTAAATCTGCACGGAGCCCCTGAAGTTTCTCTTTCAGAATTGGGCTAAACCAATAGAAATCTCGGGAACCTTTACGAATTGCAGAAGAATCTAAAGTATGTTCTATATTCGCTATTGCATTAGTAAATAAAGGTATAGTGTTTGGGTTGATATTTCTGGAACTAGCCACTTGATACCAGATCCTGAGGAATATCTTCAGATTTTTCCAAAAGCAGAGACCCGTCTTCAGATATTTTGCACTGGAAACGAAGGCCATCGCTTGAGTGCATTGTAAATTTGCTATCAACCATTTCTTCGACGGTGATTAGAGAGAAAGCGTTTATAAGAGGGTCGTTAATTAATTCTGCGGCACCTTGAAATGACTTTGATATAACAATTCCAGTTCCGATTACAGAAGCATTAGCTGACTTTGCTATTTCTAACAACCCTCCGAGAGTGTTACCCCTAGCTAAAAAGTCATCAATTATTAGTAACCGATCCGAAGGATCGATCAAATACTTAGGGATGCTTATCTGAGAATCCTGATTTTTTGTAAACGAGTAAACTACTGAAGAATG
>CAYMJY010000074.1:0-4829 GCA_964391355.1 uncultured Dehalococcoidia bacterium
ATGAATACATATTTTTTAGAGCTGACGATCTCCACTTAGGGCATCTTGGCGACCTTTAGCAGCTGCCTGAGTTACTCGGTCAGTAATGATGGCCAGTGCCACAATCGCGAGACCTCCCAATAATGCCTCCCCAGGCTGGAACCGACTAAGTGCTCGAAGAACATCTTCACCAAGACCTCCAGCACCTACTAATGAAGCTATGACTACCATCCCCAATGCCATCATGGTGGTCTGGTTAATTCCAGCCATAATTGTCGGTACTGCCATAGGAATCTGTACTTTGAGCAATAGCTGGCGAGGAGTGGTGCCAAAAGATTCAGCAGCCTCTACAGTTTCGCTTGATACTTGTCTTATCCCCAGATTAGTTAGCCTTATCGCAGGTGGAACTGCATATATGACCGTAGCGAAAATGGCGGGAACGTTACCAATGCCGAAAAACATGATGGCTGGTACAAGGTACACGAATGCAGGCATAGTCTGCATTCCATCCAGTACAGGGCGAAGAATTGCATCTACCAAATTGCTTCGTGCGGCTATGACCCCAACTGGTATAGCAATGGCTATAGAAATGACCACTGCGACCACTATTAAAGCAGTAGTCTCCATAGCGCTCGTCCACATACCAAGTGCTCCAGTGGCAAGTAAAGAACCTACAGCAAATAGTGCTACTTTCCACCCCACCATCCGCCATGTAACCAAAGCAATTGCGGTAATAATTGCTGGCCATGGAATCCAAATGAACACGTCTTCAAGGAAAAGCAGGAAATAGAGAACTACATTTGAAATAGCGTCAAAAATAAACGCACCTTCACGCGTAATGTCCCTTATTCTGTCGTTGATCCATGCAGCAAGTCCTTTGCCATAATTAACGGGAAATTCAACGCCGGGTTCCCAAATAACTACAAGTACCAAAGACAAGCAAGCAAATAATGCTAACCAAATAGCAAAACGTTGACTGCCGGGCAGGTTATTGAATTTAGACAATGAAAACCTATGGCCATTTTGGGGTGAATTTGAAACCGTAGTCTCTGAGTTTTTGTTTTTGTTTACAATGATTGCCACTTCAACATTGCTTTCTATCCTACTTAAGCTAAAGCCTCTTCAGATTCAAAAGTTGCCTGGATTAGAGCATCGCGCTCAATTTGACCTACGAGAACTCCAGTATCATCAACAACTGGCAAATTACCTTCCTGTGACCAAGCCTTTGATAGCGCATCCTCAACGCATTCCTGCGCGAATACTGGCAAGTAACGACGGTTGACGGCAGCGCTTACAGTAGTATCGTTTCTGCTTTCGGCAGCCTGTGCTTCAGCCAAGGTCAATTCGCCCAAATACCTTCCATTCTCAGTAGCTACGAAGGCTGCTTCCGAATTGGCAGTTTTCATAGTTTCAACTGCATGGCTAGGGGAATCTTCTGCGTTAATTTGAGTAGTGCTGTTTTGCATCAGGTATCCCACTGTAATAACTGTGGACCGCCTAACGTCTCTAGTAAACTCAGCAACGTAATCATCAACAGGCTGAGACATTATTTCTTCCGGAGTACCGATTTGGACAATTTCTCCATCGCGCATAATTGCGATTCTAGTGCCAACTTTTATTGCTTCCTGGAGATCATGCGTGATGAAAATAATGGTTTTGCGCATTTGTTCTTGCAGCCGCAGCAACTCATTTTGCATGTCACGTCTGATTAACGGATCCAACGCGCTGAATGGTTCGTCCATAAGCAAAATCTCAGGGTCTGATGCCATGGCTCTTGCTAATCCAACACGTTGTTGCATTCCACCACTTAAAGCAGAAGGCCGATAGTGTTCCCAGCCATGAAGGCCAACCATTTCCAATACTTCAAGAGCACGTGTATGCCGCTCTTCCTCTGGGACACCTTGGACTTCAAGTCCCCATGCAGCATTATCTAAAACAGTGCGGTGCGGCAAAAGGCCAAAATGCTGAAAGACCATTGCGGTTTTTTTTCTACGGAACTCAATTAGTTGGGACTCGTCATAATCAAGCACATCCTCATCATCGATCATCAATTCACCCAAGGTGGGTTCAATAAGGCGAATTAAGCATCGAATAAGGGTAGATTTTCCGCTTCCGGAAAGTCCCATAACAACAAAAGTCTCGCCCTCTTTGACATCAAAATTGACATCGCGCAGGGCGACCACAGATTTTAACTCTTCTTGGATTTGCAGCTTCGACAAACCCGCTAGTTGCTCAGGAGCATTCTCCGTAGCAGCAGGTCCGAAGACTTTCCACAAATTTTTTGCAGTAACTCGAGTTACTGCATCGGCTTGCTGTCTTACCATTTATCTCTCCCGTCCTTGCGCTATAGTCCGCACTCAGTGCAAACAAGTAGTAGTTGGGGATATTTGGCCGGGACTGGGCCGCCTCGCGCAGGGCAACCACATGCGTCTCTCACACGCCAGTGTTTGGGGTTAACCTAACCATCGATCGCGATAGTGTCAACAGCAGTGAATCGTCATAATACATCTGGGATTTTGCGGAAAGCGCCAAATTTGAGATATTTACGGAACCTATGTATTTTCTTCACGACTCACTAGAGCTAGCTGCAGAGGCCATTTCAACGTTAGTGTCTAGCCGAAGGCCATGATTCTTGTTTCCGCCATAAAGTTGCCTCAGCAGATACTCAATTCGTCATATCGAAGTATCAATCACATTATTTTTGTAGAAATCAATTTAGCTTTAAATTATCGAAATGGCTTTCGTTAACTTGACCATTGCCTGATTACAAGTTAGAACTCGGTAAGGATTCCCACTAATGATTAGGAGATGTCATGGCTGAAATACTAAATTCACAATATGAAAATTATGCAAAACTAACTTCTGGAAGAACGAGATACCTTGAATTAGGCTCAGGTCCCCCGCTCATCATGTTACATGGAATGGGCCACGGATCGTCAGCAAATAGCTTTGATTATGTTATCGAACCGCTATCCAAACATTTCCACGTGTACTCAATGGATATGCTTGGTTTTGGCTTAGGCGATCGCTTAATAAAAGACGGACCCACTTTTTCTTTAATAGTTGATCATCTTCGTGAATTCATGGACGTAAAAGGTATTTCGAAAGCTCACTTTGTAGGTCATAGCGCTGGCGGATGGATGAGCGCTATTTTGGCGTACGAAAGCCCTGATCGCGTCGATAAGCTCGTAATGCTTTGTTCGGCAGGTATGAACGTTGCTGTGTCCGCTGGTGTTGGACATATTCAAGAAATCCCGTCACTAGAACAACTCAAAGAACGTGCGGTATCCGGCATGGCTGATAATTCAAAGGTTACTGCGGAAATGATAGATCAAGTTGCTGCAGCTCAATCTGCTGCATTAAATGCCCCGGGAGCGATTACAAGCCTTGATCCGTTATTACAGCAAATGGAAACTCCTGAAATAAGGGAAAGGTACTTGCTACAACGCAGGCTACCCCATATTAAGTCTAAGACCCTTGTGGTTTGGGGTGTAGGTGATCGTATGGATCCATACCCCACCTGGACCGACGAGTACGAAGCATTAGAAGGTGACATGTCGAAATCCACAAAACCTTGGACGATCCCGAACGCGCAACATGTACTTATCCAAACTGGCCATGGCCCTCAGTTAGAGTCCGTAGACGAAACAGTAGAACTCTTAACAAACTTTTTGCGCGACTAATTTTGACTTAAGTAATTACGTATCAGGAGGAGAAATAATGGCTTTAACAGAAGAAAACCTAATACAACATCCGGGAGTCCAAAGTCGTTGGGTTCAGTTAGCCAATGGTGCGAAATGCCACTACATGTCAGCAGGTGACACTGGTCCTTCAGTGATTTTGCTCCATGGCGGTATTAATGGATCATCGGGAATGGCAGGTTGGGGTCGTTGGATGATCCCCCACCTTGCTGCAGAGGGGTTCAGAGTGTATGCCCCGGACCAACCTGGTTTTGGTTTGTCTGACACTAGAGAAAAGTATTGGCCGCACCTAGGCGTTCTTTCCCACGTTCAGTTTGTTAACGATTTCGCTGATGCCCTCTGTATTGATCAGTTTCACCTCTCCGGGAATTCAATGGGTGCAACTAACACAGCTCACTATGTTGTCGATCATCCTGAACGCGTCCTCAGTTACATTCTAATTGCAACTTACTTGCAAGGAGAATTAGGTGTAGACCCTGATGGCTCTAAAAGAGCTGCCCTCGGTGGTTTGCAGCTAGAGCCATGGAATGGAACTGCCCAAGGCATGCGTGATCTAATGTCCAAAATCATCATGAAACCCGACGGAATCACTGATGATCTGTGCGACATGCGTGCCTATATGGGTAATCTACAAGCTGATTCATACAAAGCTTTTCAAGCCAGTCGCTCAAAAATAATGGAAAACCCAAGCCTGAAGCAGAAGTGGATGCTGAAAGGGCGATTAGACCAGCTAGAGATTCCGGCTATCTACCTTTATGGGATAGAAGACGTGCTCATTCCAGTTTCAGCGGGTTATGAACAAGAGAAGCTTTTGCCGAATATAAAGTTCTACTTCCCTGAAGACACCGGGCATCAAGGGCAGACTGACACTCCTGACCTTCATGGTCGTGTTTATGCAGAGTTTTTCAAAACGGGTAAATTATCAAGTGCCTTAGAAAAAGAAGCTGGCGTGGGATCAGGCGCTTGATTAATTTCTAAACAATAACTTGGGTCAACTGGGGGGCTATAGACGCTCCCCTTTTGCATTGAAGGGTATTTCGCCAAGTGTATAATCATTGAGTATTTTTAATACCCAATGGCACTAAAAGAAATTACTAAACCAAACGTTACCGCTTCTTGGATCGTTAATCATCCAATTCTATTGTTAGT
>CAYMJY010000075.1:0-4802 GCA_964391355.1 uncultured Dehalococcoidia bacterium
TACATCCGCTCATCAATCATCATGATTGTCCCTGTGTCTTTGATAGTGTACTTGGTGGTTCAAGCATATACCCTAAAAAGCGCTGCTTTCTTCGCATTCCTTATTACTATCGTTTTGGCGCTCGTCCTTCGAGTTGAAACAAGCGTTAAGACCTGGCTAAATGCCATTAGGAATGCTGCAATGTACGCGAGTTCGATTACGATAATTATCGTAATCGTTGCCTTGATTGCAGATACCCTTGTATTTACAGGGCTGGGCGGTCGCCTTGGTGACGTTATTGAAACTGTCTCAGGCGGTTACCTTGTTTTTGCCGCTGCTTTGATGGTGATTGCCGGTGTGATTCTTGGCGGCCCTCTTCCTGCATTGCCAGTTTATTTCATTATGATTGTTACGTTCGCTCCAGTTCTTGAGCGAATGGGTGTACCAACAATTGCTACTCACTATGTAGCTTTCTATATGGGTGCTTTGGGCTCGATTACATTGCCCGTTGCAGCGAGCTGTTTAGTTGCAGCTGCTATAGCTAATACAACATATTGGCCTACTTCTGTCGTAACTGCAAAGGTCTCTTGGCCATTATGGGTATACCCAATTTTGTTCGCTCTTGCGCCAGAGCTTTTGCTTCAAGGAGATAGCGGCCCTGGTCTAACTTGGTTAGTGATTGGTACGGCTGCTGTGGTGATGATAGGTGTTCAATCTGCGACTGGAGGGTGGTTAATGCGCCCAATGCCGAATTGGATGAAAGCCATCATGTACGGTAACTTTGGTTTGTTGGTCATTGCGTTATTACCGGATGATGAAAATCCACCTTTGTTAATACTTTCGATAGCTATAGTCCTAGTATCGGCTGTATTCTTGTTTATTACAAAGGGATCCGTGCCTAAACCAGTAAACCCTAATGAAGTTGCGGAACCTTCCAAAACCTAATCTCAAAGGTTGTGATTAAAGATGATTAAAAGTTCTAGGTCTTTAGCTACCTTGGCTTTAGTTCTAGTCGCAATGTGTTTAGTCATGTTGTTCATTTGGTGGTTAGTTGTTTATAGCCCTGTAGGTATGCGGAAAGCTTTTGAAGTGATGATAGGTGGGGATGATATGCGAGCCACTTTCAATACCACTTTCATCGTAATTATTTGCACTGCTTTATTCGGAGCTTTATTTTCGTTAATTTTGAGTGGGATTAAGTGGTTTCAGGGTGAATAATATAATGGTGTATAGCCAGAGTTTCTGAGTTAAACTATCCCTGACTATGTTCGCGGAGAACTTTAATGAGCGATTCACGAGACGAACTAAAAAGAGAATACGACGAAGGCGTGACTCCATATACTACTAACGAGTCCGCTGAGGTTCGAAATCAGGGACCAGAGCAGGTAGATTCACGAGATCAAGACTCAGCTCAATCTGATTTATCTTCTAAACGTAGAACTGGGTTAGCTTTCGGTCCAACCTACGAGCAGGCGGCGTTGGGTCTGCCTAATTATTGGTACCCAGTTATGTTTTCAGTCCAGCTGGGTAAAAGACCGAAGCCCTATACTTTACTTGGCCAGAATGTGATGTTTGTCCGACGTCAGGGAAGGGCATATGCGATAGAGAATCGCTGCCCTCACCGCGGCATACCATTACATCAAGGTAAATTTGAATTTGAAGGCACCATTAGCTGTATATACCATGGATGGACATTCGATCTAGCCTCTGGTGAACTACTGGCTGCATTGCCCGACGGCCCTGACTCTGCGATGGCACATCGTTCTGTCGCTTCCATCAAAGCCTACCCTGTTGAAGAAAGGGCAGGTCTAGTATGGGTATGGATGGGTGCAGGTGAGCCAATGGTCCCGGTGGAAGAAGATATACCCGAAGAAATGTTACGAGAAGACGCAGTGATGATGGGATGGATTCACACTCGTTATGGTAATTGGCGATATGGCGTGGAAAATGCTATCGATGAAGGTCATGCAAGATTCTTGCACAAGGATTCAATTCAAGGTCGATGGCGCCAGTCTCCTGCCTGGACTGATGTGAAAATTGTTGAAACCAAAGATAAAAAATGGATTTTTAGAAGAGTTGACTGGAGCCAAACTTTTGCATATTTCCCAGGATTAGGTGTTTGGCCGAAGAAAAGATGGTGGCGAAAGGAAAGAGAAAAAGACAAGCGAACTATGGTTGCCAGGAACAAGCATGCTATTGGAAACATTCCTGAAGATGCTAGGCCGGGCCAAAGTAGACTCCCTTGTATTTTCCGTCCTATAGGGTGGCCATATCCCATGGTGGTCAGTTATGAATTTCACGTTGCCATTGACGCAGAGCACGAGTTATACCACCAGTATTCCGTCAGGTTTACTAAGAACCCACTTAATAAATTAATTTTCAAGTTAAAATATTTACTCTGGCATCGCTGGATTGGTGAATGGCGGTTTAATAGCCAAGATGGATCTATGGTAGCCGCTATGACCGCAAATATGAAAGCTGAACGACTGATGAAAACTGACGCTTCCATTACTGGTTGGAGGAAAATGGTTGAGCGTCAGGCTCGCGGCCAAGTTGATGAATGGCGATCAATTGGAGTTGAGCATACTGCAGACCTTGATTTAGCTTTTAAGGCGAAAACCGAAGATTTGTCAGAGATCGGGGCAATGGACACTAGTGATCTCGGTTCTTAAAAATACTATTCACTTATATTCGTAATTCAATCTAAAGGAGTTGGGGATGGTTCGAGAAGCAGAGCGCCAAGATGTGATTTTTGAGCAAGTGGAAAATGATCAGCGGGAAAGACCGTGGGAGCATTACCTTGAAGCTGAGTTGGGATTAAGAAATCATTGGTATGTTGCCTTTTTCTCCGAACAATTAGATGAAGGTCAAACGCGCCCTGAGATGCTTTTGGGAGAGAGAATCTACTTTAAACGTCTAAAGGGCCAGGTTTATGCAGTTGAAGACAGATGCCCGCATAGAGGTGCTGCATTTTCATCTAGAGTCGAGTGCTACACCCCTAATACCATTACTTGCCCAATACACGGTTTTACATTTGATGTGCGAGATGGCAAATTAGTTACTGTACTCACAGAAAATAATAGCGCTTTAGTTGGGAAAGTATCTGTAAAGTCATATCCCACTGAAGAAAAGTTTGGCTGTGTTTGGGTATATATAGGTGATGGAGAGCCAAGGCCCCTACGGGAAGATGTTCTGCCATCACTCTGGAACACAGAAAATCTGGTTATACGATCTACTACTCGCTATAAGATAAATGCTAATTGGCGCATTGCCATAGAAAATGGTTTTGATACAGGTCATTTATATGGTCATAGGAATTGGGCATCTGCCTGGCGCTATGGTGTCGCCGTTCCATTGGGGACTGTGAATAAGACTAAAGATGATATTCGGATAGTGGAAAAACCTGGTGAACCAATAGGTATGCATGTGAACAGTAGTATTAATGCTTGGATAGGTGAGGTTGAAGGAGTCAAGGTCTATATGAACCAAGTAAACCCTGACAATATTCCTCCTACCGAAGGAGCAATTTACCCTCCTGGCTTTGGTCCTTTTTTGCCGTGTGGTTTAGATGTACCTGACTTTCCTAAACCAGGACTCTTCCACTGGGAATGGTATGTTCCTATAGACGAAGAAAGCCATATGTACACGATTTTGCAAGGTGCAGTAGCAAACACTGAACAGGAAAAAGAAGATTTTCTTCGTGCTCATGAGGATTACCTCGCCAGGGATATTTGGGTGGATCCGGGTACTGCACGACCTATGGAACCACCAGGGTTTAATAACTTTGATTCCTTTGGACGTGAGGCAATGCAGCACGTTTATCAAAATGAAGATTTTTGGCACAGAGAAAGATTATATAAAGCTGACTACACTATTATTCAATGGCGAATGTTAGTTTCACGTAATGCGCATGTAGTTCAAAAACGTGGTAATTTTGCTAAAACTAAAAAGAATTACCCTACCGAAAGCCCGTAACGTACTATCGATTCAAAAGAGCCCAGAAGAATAAAATTCCAGGGCTCTTTTGCTAATCTCTATCGTAATGCTTTTTGCCTAAGAGCCCATTCGAGAACAACACCGTTGAATTCATCAGCGTTTTCCCACTGTACCCAATGACCACCATTTCTGAAAACATGAAGTTCAGAGTTCGGGTAATGGCGCATGAGGGATATACTGCTGTCCAATGCCGCAAACCTGTCGTAAGCGCCGAAAAGAACTAAAGTAGGTTGCTCAACTTCATGTAGACGCCCGGTCCAATTAGGAGCCCCAGTTTTACTTGCTATACGAGCTTTGCGGTGTTCTTCACTCGCTTGCACAGACTTCCACCGCATATCAATGAAACTTTTAGTGATTGCTGAGTCGTCGTATACAAAAAGATGAAGTACTCGCTCAACTTGCTCGATGGTAGGATTTTTAAGAATATCACCCAGTAGATGTGTGCCTTCGTGAGGTAACGGATCGAACAATGAAGGACCTGTTCGCGCCCCCATTAGAGCTAAAAGATCAAGCTGGTCGTTATGAGTAACAGAGAATTGAATAGCATCGCCACCACCCTTTGAATTGCCCATCAAACTTGCTTTTTCGATTCCTTTCTTTTTAAGAAAGCTACTCAGAATGTTGCAATCAAGTGTTGTTGCGTCCACTTCTTTATGAACGTGAACGTCTGATTTTCCGAAGTTGGGCATATCTATCAGAATGGTTCTGAAGTGCTCAGAAAAAGGCTCTATGTTGAGATAAAAATTAAACCAACCACTTGCACCTAATCCTCCTCCATGAAGGAAAACAATGGCGTCTGGGTGTTCTTCTCCCGCTTCGTGATAATG
>CAYMJY010000076.1:0-4744 GCA_964391355.1 uncultured Dehalococcoidia bacterium
GGGGCATAGTTTAGAAATTTATAGGATTTGCAAAAATTGTACATAGAAAGGTTTTTTAAGTGTTAATGATACTTAGTCTCAATAAAATAAAATATATCCTGTTTTTCGTTATGGCGTTTCAGGCTATATCTTGTGCTGCTGATGAACCATCAGAAGACCCGAAAAGTAATGTGAATTCAAAATTTGAAGTTGTTACAACTATTTACCCGCTGGGGTATCTAGCTCAAGAAATACTAGGAGTTAATGGAAATGTTACTGTTTTAGCAAAACCGGGTGTAGATTTTCATGATTACGAAATCACACCAGGAGATCTTTTAACTATATACGGCTCTGACTTATTTATTCTGAATGGCCTTGGCTTAGATTCAGGAGTAGAAAAAGTACTGAATTTAAGCGAATTTAAAAACCCTTCTGTGCTTATGCATTCAATTTCTGAGGATGACGTGCTATCTAACTCGGAGCATTCTTTATTCACAAAAGGACATGGCCATGGTCACCATGACGAGCATGACGAACATGACGAACATGATGAGCATGACGAACATGACGAACATGATGAGCATGACGAACATGACGAGCATGACGAACATGACGAACATTCAGAGAATAACCAAATTGACCCTCATGTATGGTTAGATCCTGTTCTTGCTCTAGTTCAGGCCCAGAATATATACGAAACACTGCGTTCACTTCAGCCTCAAAATGCTGATGAGCTGTTAAAAAACTTCGAGGATTTATCATCTAGGTTGATTTCATTAGACTCTGAATACCAAAGCGGCTTAGAAAGTTGTGAAAAGGACCATTTTTTGATTTCCCATAGCTTCGCTGGATATTTGGCCATGCGCTATGGCTTTACTGAAATCCCCATTTCCGGGCTTTCACATTCTGATAACCTAAGTGCCAAAGAAATTTCTGAGCTTTTGGATGAGGTAGATGCATTGGGCATTGAATATATTTTGGTTGAGCCTTTGCATAGTCTCGCAGTTATAGACGTTTTCGTCAGTGATATTGGATTAGCACCAATTACACTCCAGCCACTGGCATCGTTGACAGAAGAGGGCGTTTTAAACGGGGATGATTATTTATCTGTATCGTTGGCAAACCTAGGAGTTTTGAAGGAAGTTTTGCATTGTGAGGATTGATTACTTTCATGGCTAACCTTTTAGGCCCTAATAACAAACTAAAGCACATTATCGATGCGCAAAACATTTCTTACTCTTATGGTAACGAAAATGTAATTGAAAATGTAACGTTCAAAATCAATCCTGGCGATTTTGTGGCTTTAGTAGGACCCAATGGCAGTGGCAAAAGCACTCTCATAAAATTGTTATTAGGGCTTATCAGGCCTTCCCGTGGCAACATTTCACTTTTCGATACTGATGTTGAAAAGTTCAGTTCGTGGGAGAAAATTGGATATGTTCCGCAGATTGCCAGCGGACTTCACGCAAATTACCCAATGACTGCTGGTGAAGCAGTCGCACTCGGTGAATACAAGGGATTTGACCCTTTACGGATTTTCAAAAAAACAAAAAATTCAAACGTTCAAAACGCACTTGAAATTGCAGGAATTCCGCATTTGCATAGCCGTAGAGTAGGGGATCTATCAACTGGCCAGCAGCAACGAGTCTTGTTTGCAAAGGCAATAGTTAAAAACCCAGAAGTACTAATACTGGACGAGGCCATTGCCGGTGTCGATTTACATGGTGAAGAACAAGTTTATTCACTTCTTAGGAAATTGAACGAACAGGGGGTTTCTATACTCCTTGTATCTCATGATATTGGCGCTGTAATACGAGAAGCAAAAACAGTTGCCTGTATAAACCGTTCTTTGGTATTTCATGGTGATTCTCATACTTTGACTAAAGATGAATTAGCAATGCTATACGGATATCCTGTAGAGATCCTGCTTCACGATGCACTACACGAGCACAGATAGATATGTCTATTTTAGAATACGATTTTATGCAAAGGGCTTTGATTGGGGGAATATTAATGGGTGCTTTTGCACCTGTACTGGGAACATTTCTTGTTCTTCGAAGAATTTCGTTGATTTCAGATACTTTAGCTCATGTAGCTTTATTGGGGTTAGCTATTGGGTTGGTTACAAATATTTGGCCAAGCATGGTCACTTTCATTTCAGTGTGTGCAGCCGCAGTCACGATAGAATACATGCGATCTAAAGGAAAAATGCCGAGTGACGTTGCGTTAGCAATCGTTTTATATTCAACTATGGCTGGATCAATAGTCTTGATTAGTTCTACTCAGGGTTTCAGGATAGATCTTTTCAGTTTCCTTTTTGGCTCTATTCTCGGTCTAAGTACTAACGATATTTGGATATTATTCTTCTTGGCTGCGATGGTTTTTATTTGCATTTCCTTATTTTTCTCGGAGTTAGCACAAACTGCATTTGATGCTGACCTTGCTAAGGTGTCTGGGGTACCAGTAGGGATGATTAATTTTGGTCTAGCGGTACTTACAGCTGCTACTATTACTTTTTCTATGCGACTCATGGGGGTTTTGCTAGTGGGAACACTTATAGTCGTTCCATTTATTGCTGGTCAGGCATTATTTGATAATTTGAAAGGAGCTATTCTCTCAGCAAGTTTAATAGGTGCAACTAGCTCAATAATTGGGCTTGCTGGATCCTTTTATTTCGATCTACCAGCAGGAGGTGCAATTGCTATTGTTGCTGTCTGTTTCCTGATTCTTTCCGTGGCTTACAGAAGGGCTGTAAAGTTGCTAATCAAAATGGGCTAATCACTATTAATTAACTCGCATATTACTTCAATTTCAACAGCTGCTCCTCCGGGAAGAGAGGACATACCTACGGCCGCTCTTGAATGCCTTCCCGCTTCCCCAAATACCTCCACAAACAAGTCAGATGATCCATTTATAACGTCGGGCTGATCACCAAAATCAGGAGTACAATTGACCATTCCTAGTATTCGTACAATCCTAGAAACATTACTTAAACTACCTGCTGCATGGACTATTGCGGATAAAGTGTATATAGCTGCGGATCTTGCTGCGGCGTATCCCTCATCTATACCCATGTCTAAACCCAGTTTGCCTCTCAAATTAGCACCATCAGGAGTGCGTGAAATTTGGCCAGCGATAAATAATAAGTTACCTGTTTTTGCATAAGGAACGTAGTTTGCAACCGGTGCTGCCATTTCAGGAAGTGTGATTCCTAAGTGATCCAATTTGTCTTCAGGATTAAACATTTCACTCCTTATTTACTCATTTCTCGTTAAACTAACTTTGATTCCTAGTTCATCCAATTGAGATACCGGGATCTGCGATGGAGTTTCAAACAGAGGATCTATGCCAGCTTGAGTTTTAGGAAAAGCAATAACATCTCGAATAGATTCGGCGTTGTCTGTGAGAAGAGTAATGAGCCGATCAATTCCGGGGGCTATGCCACCATGAGGGGGAGCACCGTACTCTAGTGCGGATAATAACTGCCCAAAACGTTCTTCCATTTGTATTTTCGAATATCCTAGGAATTCCATAATAGACTCTTGGCGTTCGCGAGAATGAATCCTTATGCTTCCAGATGCCAATTCCATTCCATTAGCAATTAAATCGTAGTGACGTGCTCTTATTTTGCCCGGATTACTGTCCAGCATTTCCCAATGATCTTCATGTGGAGCAGTGAACATATGATGGGCTGGAGACCATGATCCCAATTCATCATCCCACTCAAACAGGGGAAAATCAGTAATGAATGCAAGAGCTACTTCAGTGTTGTCAATTAATCCTAATCTCTTGCCCATCTCTTCACGCAACTGTGATAAAGCAGTGTTAGTAGTAGTTTCTTTTCCGCATACTATGAAAATCAGATCACCAGGCTGAGAGCCTCCACGTGTAGCTATTTGTTGTACTTCTTCGACAGAAATAGAGCTGGATATTGGGGATTTAATGTGCTCACTCTGTAGATCCCCAATAGTTTTTGCTTCTGGGTCAATTGCAATTGTAATCAAACCTTGAGCGCCTCGTGTTTGCACAAAACTGATCAGTTCGTCTATCTGCTTTCTCGTATAAGCAGCACATCCTTTTGCTATAAATGCCTTCGCGATTCCATTAGACTGCACTGAGTTTTTAAGAACTCGGACATTCGAATCACTTGCAATATCCGATATATCGAATAACTTCATGTCGAAACGTAAGTCGGGTTTATCAGTTCCGTATTCAGCTATAACATCATCGTACCTAAGTCTGGGGAACGTAGTGTTTGTATGCCGATTAGAAGCGATTTCGTTGACAATCAAGCTATAGAGATTTTCTATAAGACCAAAAATGTCATCTTCCTCTATAAAGCTCATTTCTAGGTCTAGTTGAGTATGCTCGAACTGCCGATCCCCTCTAAGATCTTCATCTCGAAAGCAACGAGCAATTTGGAAGTATTTTTCAAACCCAGAAACCATAAGAAGTTGTTTTAGCTGTTGAGGGGATTGGGGGAGTGCATAAAAGGAACCTGGCTGAAGCCTGCTAGGAACCAGAAAATCACGTGCACCCTCTGGGCTGCTTTTGATCAAAATAGGTGTTTCAATCTCAATGAATCCCTTATTGCTTAAAAATTCTCTAATGAATTGAACAACACGGTGCCTTAGAAAAAGATTTTCTTGCATTGCTTGGGTTCTTAAATCTAAAAATCTATATTCAAGTCTTAAAAGTTCATCAACTTGTCCTTGAGTTCTTTGGCTGATGTCAAAAGGTGCGGTCTTTGACTGGTTTAATACTT
>CAYMJY010000077.1:0-4668 GCA_964391355.1 uncultured Dehalococcoidia bacterium
TGCCTTGTATGCTGCCAATGCACGATGGGGGAGTTTATATGATGCTCTATATGGTACCGATATGATTTCTGAGGATGATGGTGCTTCTAGGGCTGGTGTATACAACCCCGTTCGAGGAGACAGGGTAGTCGCATTTGCTAAAAAATTCCTGGATGAGAATTTTGCATTAGGTGATGCTACCTTTTCTGATGTTATCTCCATCGCAATCGAGAATGGTGCATTACAGATGGGCTTATCTAACGGTCAAGTTACGTCGTTGGTTGATATTTCTCAGTTTCAAGGATTCCAAGGATCTGAAAGCGAACCATCATGCATATTGTTAAGGAATAACAACCTTCATGTTGAAATTCAAATTGATCCAACTCATTCAATAGGAGCAACCGATCCTGCAGGAATTAAGGATGTTTTGTTAGAAGCAGCCATTACCACTATTCAGGACTGCGAAGATTCAGTGGCGGCAGTTGATGGAGAAGATAAAGTCACAGCTTATAGAAACTGGCTGGGTTTAATGAAAGGTGATTTAAAAGCAACATTTATTAAAGATGGCAAAGAGAATACACGCACGCTCAATGTAGATAGAGAATATGTTTCTCCAGGCGGTTCAGAGTTTACGTTACCCGGCCGTAGTCTAATGTTAGTAAGAAATGTCGGGCATTTAATGACAAATCCTGCAATCCTTGACCGAAATGGCAATGAGGTTCCAGAAGGCGTTTTAGATGCAATGTTTACAATTTGCATAGCCATGCATGACCTGAAAGGCAATAGTGTAGTTAGGAATTCCCAAGCAGGCAGTATTTATATTGTCAAACCTAAAATGCATGGACCAGACGAGGTTCAATTTACTTGCGATTTATTCTCAGCTGTAGAAAAAGCTCTAAATTTAAATCAACGTACTGCAAAAATTGGCATCATGGATGAAGAGAGAAGAACCACCGTTAATTTGAAAGAATGCATTCGGGTTGCTAAAGATAGAGTGATTTTTATCAACACAGGGTTTTTAGATAGAACTGGTGATGAGATACATACCAGCATGGAAGCTGGGCCTATGGTTCCTAAAAGTGACATGAGGCAGCAACCTTGGATTCTTGCGTACGAAAATTGGAACGTAGATTCTGGTCTCGAAGCAGGATTCAAAGGCAACGCGCAAATAGGAAAAGGCATGTGGCCAATGCCTGATGAAATGCTGAACATGTACAAAACAAAAAGAATGCATCCAGAGTCAGGTGCAAACTGTGCCTGGGTACCCTCGCCTACTGCTGCAACTCTTCATGCCATGCATTACCATCAAATTTCAGTAGCAGACCGGCAAAAGATATTAATAGGTCGACCTAAAGCAAGTATCGATGACATTCTATCAATCCCCGTCATGTCAAATCCTACTGATCTATCTCCTGAGGATATTCAAAAAGAACTAGATAATAATGCGCAAGGAATTCTTGGCTATGTAGTTCGATGGATTGATCAGGGAATTGGATGCTCTAAAGTGCCTGATATTAATAATGTAGGCCTTATGGAAGATCGAGCAACGTGTAGAATTTCAAGTCAACACATAGCAAATTGGCTGCACCATTCTATTTGTTCAGAACATCAAGTTGTTGAAACAATGAAGAGAATGGCTGTTGTTGTTGACCAACAAAATTCTGGTGAACCCGCCTACCAACCTATGGCTCCATCTTATGACGGGATCGCTTTTCAAGCTGCATGTAATTTGGCCATTCAAGGAAGAGTGCAGCCTAATGGCTACACTGAACTTATACTCCATGAAATGCGGCTAAAGTTTAAGGCTATATCTGCGCTCTAGCAGTCCTAGATTACGTTGACCAAAACCTAAGAGGTTACGCACTAAATCCAAGGTTGCTAGTCGAGCTATTAGCTGTATTACTTGACCGAGCTATCTCAAAATAGTTAAGGGATTATTTTTTTCGTTTTTTAGGTTTTGTCTTAGGAGTTGAGTCGTCCGGTTCCTTAGAATACGTAATTATGCAAGCGCCTTCGCGCATTTCGTAAACGTGTGTCGCGACCGTATTAAGTATAGTCGCGTCATGAGTTGCACAGATTATTGTGCCGTCATAATTATCTAGTGCTTTAACCAAACTTCCATGAGTTGCTTTGTCCAAATGGTTGGTTGGCTCGTCCAACAACAGAACGTTAATCGGTTGAATGAGGAATTTGGCCAAGGCTACCCTGCTGCGCTCGCCCCCAGATAATACGGAAACGGATTTAAAAACATCGTCACCTTTGAACAAAAATTCACCCAAGACCTTCCGCACTCGTTCTTCTGTTGCATCCTTGGCGGACGATTGCACCTCTTCTAGTACAGTGAGGGCTGAATTTAGCGCTTCATCTTGGTGTTGCTCGTAATATCCCGGCTTGGCACGCTCAGCCCATTGCACTTGACCCTCCAGTGGATCAATTTGCCCCATTGCAATACGTAGAAGTGTACTTTTGCCGCTACCATTTGGCCCAACTAAGACTACCTTTTGGCCGCGCTCAACAAAAAGACTAGCGTCCATCAAAGCAAATTCGTCGCCAAATGCCATCGAAACTGCATCCAACGCCAACACTTTTTGTTCGACCCTGCCATGAGCTTTAATACTAAATTTGGCGCCAACTTCGGCACGAGGGCGGTTAATAATTTGAACTTTACTCAATGCATTCTCACGGCTTTTCACTTGCGTAGCCTTCGTTGCTTTCGCGCGAAATCGGTCTATGAAAACCTGCTGTGCTTGTAGTTGGCGTTCCTGACGGGCTGCCGCCTGCTCTTGTCGCTGTCGCCGCTTCTCTTTTTCCTGAATGTACTTGGTGTAATTACCGGAATACGACACTACACTACGATCCTCTAGCTCTAATACTCGCATGATCACCTTGTCCAAGAAAGTTCCATCGTGCGTGGTAATCACCAGTGCACCTTGATACTCGCGGAGTTCACGCGCAAGCCAATCTTTAGTTCTACTATCCATATGATTAGTTGGCTCGTCTAAAAGCATATGGTCAGTTCGACGCACCAACACCTTTGCTAGAGATATGCGCATGCGCCAACCACCGCTGAAACTTTCGCAAGTTTTGGAACGATCTGTTTTCTTGAAACCAAGTCCATTAAGAACACGATCAATACGAGCCTCAACTGTATCTCCATCCAGTATTTTGAAACGTTCATAGAGATCCAAAGACTCTTCTATCATTGGTTGTTTATTATCACCTGCGACTGCAAGCTCAGACTCTAATTCAGCGAGGCGATGTGAAATGGATAATGCCTCTGGGAATGCGGTCCACATTTCTTGTTTTAACGTATTCTTAAGGCCAAAGATGGGTTCCTGCTTCAGGAATCCCAAAGACCCATTGCGATAGCCAGCAGTGCCAGTTGATGCGGCATCCTCTTTTGCTAACATACGAAGTAACGTTGATTTTCCAGCTCCATTCGGCCCTACAAGTCCTACTCGCTCCCCATGAGCAATGTTGAATGAAACCCCTGTAAAGAGATCAAGTCCTCCGAATGTCTTAGTGGCGTTTTCTGTAAAGAGCATATGCTGCTTGATTGGCCTGTTTGCAACTTTAATATCTTCATATTCTATCTTTTTAAAGAAATGGCGGACAGTTCTGATAAGTAAACCGCTTATACAAGGAACATTAAATGTGTAAGTTCAAGCCTGATAGAATTCAATACCATGCATTTCATCCGTGTTTCATTCATATCCATATTTGTCATAGTTGCGGTTTATCTCGGTTTGTCCTGGGTAGTTGCAGATCAGTCATTAATAGCAAAACCACGCGATTTGACAACTAGTCCTTCAGAATTCGGAATTAGTTATGAACCAGTCACTTTCCATCCTTTAACTGAACCGGACATAGCTCTTCGTGGATGGTGGATGCCCCATGAGGATTCGAAAGCCACTGTTATTTGGGTGCATGGCTTAGACAGTGCAAGGGATGGACGTATCGAGTTCCTTGCTACTTTATATCGTAAAGGATATTCAATCCTGACATTCGATTTAAGAGGACATGGAGAATCCGATAAAGTTGCGCTTGGCGGCGGTGCCTATGAGATCAAAGATGTTCAGGGTGCAATCAGTTTGGCCAAGGACAAGGATCCTGGGAAACCAATAATAATGATAGGGATAAGCTTTGGCGCCGCCTTGGTCATCCTCACAGGTGATGAAGATTCCTCAATTCAAGGAGTTGTGGCAGATAGTAGTTTTGCAAGTATTCCCGAACTAATAAGAGAAGAAGTTTCAGCAAGAACTCCAATACCCACATGGGGAGCGGCAATACTAAAACCAGGAGTTATTTTTGCCGCCAAGTGGTTCAAAAATGCAGATATTTCTAAAGTCTCACCGGAATTAGAGGTAACTGATCTTCCTTTTCCTCTTGCGTTGATACACTGTAAATCTTCTACTCGAATTCCTTTTTCTCATGCGCAGCGCATACTCGAAAATGCGCCTGAAGGCACATCAACACTTTTTATTGATGACTGTGAGCATGCACAAGGGTATGAAGTGGCTAAATCGACTTACGTAAACTTCGTTAATGAATATCTCGAAAGTCAGCTATCTCTCAGGTAATATTGCTATTTATTCAGTCAATTTAGCCTTAAATTGTAAGTGGTATAATATACACACTCGGTTGGTCATCTGCGAGTGGGTTCTTGGCGGGTATTGGTTCCTCCGACAT
>CAYMJY010000078.1:0-1809 GCA_964391355.1 uncultured Dehalococcoidia bacterium
TTCGAGCTCCCAGTCCGCTCAATCCAATGCCCAAAGGCTTCGATTGGATTTTTGGCTATGGAGTTTCTCAAACTGGAAGATTGTTAAGGCATTTAATGTATTTAGGTTTGAATACCGATGAGCAAGGTAGAAAAGTTTATGACGGCCTTTTACCTCATGTTGCTGGCAGTAGAATGGGTGAATTTAACCATCGCTTTGCCCAACCTTCAGTTCAGTCTATGCCAGGGTTTGGTCACCTTCCTCCCTTTTCTGATGATAGTAATCAAGACCCGTTTTCGCAGAAGACAGACGGTCTCCTAGACAGATTGAGGGCAGCAAATTCAGTCCCGAAAATCATATACACAAACACTTCTGCAGAATATTGGAGAGGTGACGGATCGCTCTCGCACATCAGCATGGATGGTCGAAAGGATCTTGAACCAAGTGCAGAATCTAGAATTTATCTTTTTGCTGGCACTCAGCACATCGATTCTAAAAGTCTAGCGCCACCAGGATCTGACGCAGCCGATGGAACCATGGGGCAGCATTCTCCCAATATAATCGACTATAGGCCTTTGTTACGTGCAGCATTTTTCAACTTAGATCAGTGGGTAACTCAGGACGTAAAGCCACCTGCCAGTAACCATCCAAGGCTAGATGATCAAACCGCAGTATCCAGAGAGGTTGCTTTAGCAAAATTCCCAAAAATTCCTGATATGAATAAACCCAAACCTGAATTTCTTTGGAGCTTAAGGGAGATTGATTTGGGAGACGCCGCTGCAACGGGCGTCGGATCCTACCCTCCATCGGAAGGACGTTTCTATCCTTGTTTTGTTTCTGCGATCGATATTGATGGAAACGAATTAAGCGGTATAAAGCTTCCTGATATCAGCGTACCGCTTGCTACATATTCGGGTTGGAATCCTAGGCATTCAGAAAGTGGAGCACCTGATCAAATTATACCAATGCAAGGTTCGACTCATTATTTGCCTCTAACTGATGCATTAAAGAGCAGTGGAAAAGACCCTAGGCGATCTGTTGGAGAACGTTACGAGACAAAAGATCACTACCTCAGATTAGTTGAGTTCGAATTGAAATCTTTAATAGATAATGGTTATGTGCTCGATGAAGATTTCAAGTTCATTGTTGATGTGCAATCTTTAAGATTCGATGCTCTAAGCCAAGAGGAATAAAAATGCAACAACATATCTGGGAATTAGATATATATGGTTTCACAATAATCCCTAATGTTCTTTCAGAGCCTGAGATCAAAAAACTGATAACAGCTTTAGAGAATGTTGAGTTTAAGGCAGGAAAGGAACAAGTAACCAGGGGTCAAACTTTTGTTCATGTGGCAAACCTACCAACTCTTGATCCAACATTCTTAGAATTAATTGACCACCCGAAAATATTACCTCTCTTGGAATATTACTTAGGGGACTCAATGATCCTAGGAAGTCTGAATTCGAGAAATGTAAGACCAGGTGATATGGAAGATCAGGATCTGCATAGTGACATACCTCAATTATTACTGAACTCTAGTTCACCCGTAATGATGAATACTATCTGGATGCTAGATGACTTTACTAAAGAGAACGGGGCTACCCGTGTGGTTCCAGGGTCTCATAAAAGCGGAATGGATCAGCCACCCAAAGAAATGAATATTCCCTACACAGTAAGTGCAGTGGGAATTGCTGGTTCAGTTTTAGTGATCAATGGCCAAGTTTGGCACGCTGCTTCAGCTAATAAAACAAATGCTCCCAGAAGAGCATTGTTTGGGCATTATAGAAAGCACATGCTTTTGTTCCAAAACGATCCACACGACGGGTT
>CAYMJY010000078.1:1909-4667 GCA_964391355.1 uncultured Dehalococcoidia bacterium
TTTTTATGAATTCGAAAGGAGTGAGAGCACCATGAGATCAATAAATGCATTTCGTTTGTTATTGATATCGGTGATACTGGCCACCTTCGCAGTTGGATGCGGAGTGTTCGGTGGCAGTGAGACAGTTAAGATTGGACTCCTCAGTCCTCAAACTGGTCCAATCGCACAGTACGCGCCTGGATTTGAGGATGCAGGGAAAGTGGCAATATCTGAACTTAATGCCACGCATGATGGGGACTACACATTTGAATTGATTGTTGGTGATTCTGGTTGTGACGGCACTCAAGCCGCAACTTCTGCACAAACGTTAATAGACAGTGGTGTCAAAGTAATTGTTGGTGCAGCTTGTTCTGGTGCCACACTTGGTGCAATCGCTGTTGCAGCTCCTGCCGGAGTGCCAATGGTATCGTATGCAAGTACATCACCTGCGATTTCAACTGCAGACGATAATGGGCATCTTTTCAGGGTTGTACCTAGCGATGCTCAACAAGCAGTTGCCTTGGTAGCAGTTGCCGCAGCAGCCGGTGCGAGCAAACCAGCAGTTCTGTACATGACTAATGATTATGGCGCAGGGCTTGGTGACAATTTTGCGGCCAACTGGTCAGGTGATGTATGCACCCAAGTTGGGTATGACCCAGCTGAAGGTTCTTATAATGCATCTACCTTAGCTCAATCTGCTATTGATGGTGGTTGTGATTCAGTCCTGTTGATGTCCTATGCGACTGATGGAGCGGCAATCATGGAAGCGCTATCAGCTCAGGGTTTCACTGGGCAGGTTATAGGAGCTGACGGCATAGCTGATGCTGCATTTACAGAGTCCTTTACAGACACATCAGCAGTTGGTGGTCTTATAGCTACACGTCCTCGCCCAGGAGAAGCGTCTAGCGCCAAGAGTAGCTTCGAATCCGCGTACGCCGCCGCCGGTGGTGCTGATGGAGCTATCTACACAGGTGAGACTTATGATGCGATCAAGCTAGCAGCAGCAGCAATTGTTTCTGACCCAGATGGAAATCTGGTGAATGCCTTAAACAAGACTGGTGTGAATTATGTCGGAGCCAGCGGAACTCACACATTTGATGCAGCTGGCGATGTTTTAGGCACTGGGTATGAAGTTTGCCAGTTTGATGGCACTAACTTCTCCTGCCCTCGTGTTTGGACAGCTGACGCTGGATTAGCTAGCAACTAGCTTCCAGTTGAATAACTAGAGTGAAAAATCGGTCTGCTTTCTCAATGAATGAAAGCAGACCGATTTACGCACATGTAAATAGTGTTACTCAGCGAAGAGAGTCCCAATTGAGGGGTATGATTGCCTTTGAACGCAATACGGCACCAGCGGTTACTTAAAACTCCATGGCTACGCCAACTCTTATTTGGCTTATTACTTTTATTCGATGCTTATTTGGGTGCAATATACGACTTTGGTTTCGTCGCAGGCTCAGGCATATTTTCCGGTCAGTTCAAATGGATAATTTTATCTGCTGAAATGATGGTTGCTGGGTTAATTCTACTTCGCATCATTGTTAATCAAGCACCGCCTAAATGGAAAAGCCCCATCATTATACTTGCTCCCATTTTTGTGGGTTTAATTGCATTTTTAGTCCTCGAAGTTGTGGTATCAGGTCTTAATCGTTCTGCCACAATGAATTTTAACCTTTCCTCAATTCTGTTTAGCGGTCTGTACTGGTCTGCGGTTTATTTAAGTATTGCAATAGGCTTAACACTGACTTACAAAGTCCAGCGATTTGCTAATTTTGCTCAAGCAGAGATGATGCTTGTTGGCTCTTACGTTGCACTAACACTCATGTGGTCCGACACTTTTTTCTCTATCTCTGATGCTCCCAAAGACGGAAGTATCAATTGGACTTTGTTGATTTGGGCTTCGATCTGCGCTTTTATTGTCACAGGATTCACGGGCTTATTGATAGATCGATTAGTTTTTAGACGACTTAGAAAGAAAATGGCAACTCCTCAGGTGATGATGATAGCTTCACTAGGAGTTTCGATGGTGCTGCGCGCAATATTGTTTATGCGATTCAGCGCGAGCACTTTCCGCTTCGTCCCTGATCGAGATTGGAGATTGAGCACATCAACAGTCGATATTCCTACAGGATTACTTAAATTAAATCTTGGAGATCGCGTAGCTACTCCGCTTATGGAATTCTCAGCAAACGTAAATCCCTATGGTTTTGCTTATTCAAAAATAGCTCTGATATTGGGCATACTCGGATCGATAATATTTCTCATGCTGCTATTACAGAAAACGCGACTGGGCAGACAAATGAGAGCAGTAGCGGACAACCCAGACCTTGCAGCTTCTAGTGGTATTCACCTTGAGCATGTACATAGAAGTACTTCTTTTCTTTCAGCAGGGATCGCGGGGTTGGGTGGGTCACTATTAGCAGGCATCTTGCCAATCAATCCTGAGCTGGGGTTAATGTTATTGCTACCAGCTTTTGCTGTGATAGTTCTAGGTTCGATAGGATCAATTCCCGGGGTTCTGGTTGGTGCACTAATAGTTGGCATACTCAGATCCTTCTCGGAGCCCGTTCTTATAGGTGCTGGGAACACACTTGATCGCCCAACCGCTAGTGGTTTTGCAGAGGTAATGCCCTTCATTTTCCTTGTGGGTCTATTAATGTTAGCACCACGAGGGATTGGCTCTGCTATAGAAAGCTGGAATATAGATAGAATAAGAAAAAGGAGAATGAACGAAGAAACTCCGGCATTTTCATTTGACGATGTAGATACGCAATTTACT
>CAYMJY010000079.1:0-4581 GCA_964391355.1 uncultured Dehalococcoidia bacterium
CTCAAAATTTTAGAAAGGTTTTCTTGAACCCAGAAAACATAGGAGGGCGCTTTTCCGGCCTTTCTTTATTCGGCCTAGTACCTAGTGTGTTGCAGGGCATTGATGTTAAGTCAATCCTAGTGACGGCTGAACAAATGATATTGAAGTCCAAGTTAGAAGATGTAGATTTGAATGAACCAGCGAGACTTGGTGCAACAATTGCATCGTTTTCTGCCAAAGGAAAAGACAAGTTAGCATTAATTACTTCACCCTCGCTATCGGCCCTGGGGATTTGGATTGAGCAATTAATAGCAGAAAGCCTTGGCAAGAAGGGTGGTGATGTAATTCCAATTGCCGGCGAACCTTTATTAGAGCCTAACAACTACGAGAATGACCGTTTATTTGTGTACATCAAGTTAGCAACTGACAATAACAAATCGACAGATCTTCAAGTCGAAAAGCTAATGGATTCTGGAATCCCTGTAATCTGCATCGAATTGGAAGGCCCTACTCAAATAGGCGCAGAATTGTATCGATGGGAATTTGCAACAGCAGTGATTGGTGCACTCAAGCATGTACATGTCTTTAATCAACCCGATGTCCAAGCTGCAAAAGGTTTTGCTCAAAATGGATTGAATTTTTACATGAAAGAAGGGCACCTTATTGATGCCCCTCAAGTCATGTCCGTTGAAGATCTCTTTTCACTTGCAAAGCCTGGTGATTATGTATCTTTTCTAATTTACTTATCACAAACATCTGATATTGATGCAGCTATAAATCGAATACGAGAAGCTATCACTAAAAAATTCAGACTTGCTACATCTGCTGGTTATGGGCCCAGATACTTACACTCAACTGGACAACTTCACAAAGCTGGGCCTAATAAAGGATTATTTATTCAACTTGTAGAGCCAGATTCGATTTCGTCAGTCGAATTGGAAATATCTGGAGCGGGCTATTCCTTCAGAGTACTTAATAATGCTCAAGCCAACGGTGATTTAGTAGCACTAGTCGAGCAATCCAGAAGGGTCAGCAGGGTTTGCATAGAAGGAACTCCAGAGCAAACAATAGATGCAATGTCAAAACAAGTTCTTTCAATAAATCTCCCCTCTTGAGAGTAGAGAATTCTGATGCTCGAATGTAAGCTCTAACTATGTGTGGGATATTTGGATACACAGGAAACAAATTAGCCTCTGATCTATTGCTTCAAGGCTTGGAAAGGCTTGAATACAGAGGGTATGACAGCGCGGGCCTTGCAACAGTTTCTGGAAACGGTGAGCTCCAGCACCTTAAATCAGCCGGCAAGCTTAGTAATTTGATCAATCTCATTGGTACTGAGTCTCTAAAAGGTAATTGTGGAATCGGGCATACAAGATGGGCCACTCATGGTGAACCCAATGATTTAAATGCTCATCCTCATGGAAACTCTTCAGCCGACCTTTTTACGGTACACAATGGAATTGTGGAAAACTATTTCGATTTAAAGCAAATGCTTGTCAAAGAAGGCCACAATTTTCTTTCTGAAACAGACTCCGAGGTAATTCCACATCTAATTAGCCATTATATTGAGAAAGGTTTTGGCTTAGAAAAAGCCATTCAGCAAACTGCGTCTGCAATAGAAGGTTCAAACACTGTAGCAGTAATTCATGCGAAATATCCGGGTGAGATAATAGCTTTCAGGGTCGGCAATGCCGGTGGGCTAACAATAGGGCTTGGCGTAGATGAAATGTTCATATCAAGTGACTTACCAGCACTCGCAGAACACACGAATACTGTTTATTTCCTCCAACCAGGCCATGTCGCACTGGTAAGTTCTAGTGCTGTGAAATTCACCGATTTGGATGGTAATAAAGTCAATCTTAAAACCCATACTATCGACAAAAATTCTTCATTTGTAGCCAAGGGCGGTTTTGAGCATTTCATGTTGAAAGAGATCATGGATCAACCTGAATCATCGATGAGTACGCTTCGAGGCAGGCTTCGATTTAGTCCTTATAGTGTCCTGGTTCCTGAAGTTCCTCTTACCAATAAACAAGCTCAAGAAATTAAACGAGTGGTTCTTCTTGGCATGGGTTCCAGCCTTCATGCTGCACAAATGGGAGCCCTCTATTTAGAAAAATTTGCTCGCATTCCTGCAGTAGCTGAAGATTCATCTGAATTTCGATACCGCAATCCAGTTATAGATAAATCCACGCTAGTTATCGCGGTTGGCCAATCAGGAGAAACAGCAGACACATTGGAAGCGATGAATCACGCAAAAAAATACAATTCAAAGATTTTATCTGTGGCTAACGTAGAAGGGAGTCAGTCAACTCGAATAGCAGATGGAACAGTAATGATGCACTCTGGCTATGAGGTGGGAGTTGCCTCAACAAAAACTTTCACCGGTTCATTAATTTGTTTACTTTTGGTTGCGCTCCATTTAGCGAATGCAAGAAGTTCTTTAACTAAAGATGAATTATCAGAGCTGACAGAACAACTGACACATCTACCTAGGTTAATTGGTGACTCAACTCAACTTAACGCAGGTACATTCAGTAACCTAGCAAAACATTACTCAAAGATGCGGCGATTCTTGTTCATTGGTAGAGGTCTGATGGTGCCAATAGCTAGTGAAGGTGCAATGAAACTAAAAGAAATCAGCTACTTACAAGCAGAGGGAATGACCGCTGCATCAATGAAGCATGGGCCCATAGCATTAGTAGACGCTGAAACACCGGTAATCGCACTTGCTACTAACAATGAATACAGGATGAAAAATATAGGGAACATCAATGAAGTCCTAGCCCGAGGAGGGTCGCTAACCGCTGTAATACCCCTAGGTGATGATCAACTTGAATCGCTGGTGACTAATGCTCTTTTTGTTCCAAAATCCTCGGAAATTTTGGAGCCAATTATTGCAACCATTCCATTACAGCTTCTTGCATATCATATTGCTGACTATCTTAACCTTGACGTTGACCAACCGAGGAATTTAGCTAAAAGTGTAACGGTAGAGTAAGGTGATTTCCTCTAAAAACAGCGTAATTCTTGTAGCCTTAGAAAATGAGCTCCCAGAGTCGCTTATCCCCGATTTCAAAGTAGCGTATACCGGTGTTGGCAAAATTAATGCGACCATTAAAACTATCGAATCTATTGAGAAGTACAAACCCGAGTACATTATCAATTACGGCTCTGCTGGTAGTTTGAATTCTACTATTTCTGGTTTGGTGGAAGTCACAACTTTTAAGCAAAGGGACATGGATGCCACGTCTCTCGGTTTTGCTATTGGAGAGACTCCATACGATGCAATCGAAACAATTTCACACGGTAATCACGGTTTATCTTGTGGCAGCGGCGATAGTTTCGTGACTGAAACACCGGAGCTGTATACAGATTTAGTAGATATGGAATCTTATGCAATCGCAAAAGTTTGCCTTATCAACAAGGTCAGCTTTTTATGCTTTAAATTTATCTCTGATAGTGCTGACCAAAGCGCTCCTGATAATTGGTCAAAAAACATGGCAAGGGGTCAGGCTCTTTTTAAGGATTTGCTAAACAACCTCTAATGGTTTTTGAAATCCGCGACCGTCAGTTTTATGCCATCTTCTAGTTTGATTGTTGGTTTCCACCCAGAAATTTCGGTAAAATTTGATGAATCTAGAGAAATTTTAGCCACATCCCCTGCCCTAGATTGAGCATATCTAAAAGCTTCTGGAAAATTTGTCTCTTTAGCAATCAAATTGGCTAAAGTATTTGTCGATGTTTCGATTCCAGTACCAATGTTGTAAGACCCGTCTAATTGAAGTTTCATAGCCAATATGTTTGCTTCCACTACATCATCCACATACACATAATCTCGAGTGTCTTCGCCCGAACCAAAAATCACAGGCACCATGCCTTCTAAAATTCGACCAATGAATATTGCTATGACTCCAGCTTCTCCGTGAGGTGACTGACGAGGTCCATATACATTGGAATAGCGTAATGACGTGGATTTAAAGCCATAAACTCTGCGGTAAAACCCCAGATAAGTCTCAACAGCAGCCTTGGAGGAACCATAAGGGGATATAGGAAGAATAGGAGTATTTTCATCAGCAGGAACATCTTTTGGCTCGCCATATAAGGCTCCCCCAGTGGAAGCAAAGATAAAATGCTTAGCCTTTGTCTCCAGGCATGCCTTGACTACGTTCAGTGAACCTAAAATATTGTGTGCAGCATCTAGTTCAGGATCCCTGATTGATACTGAAACACTTATCTGAGCGGCATGATGGTTGACGAATGAAGGTTCAAAGCTTTTGATTGCTGCACTTACAGCCTTGAAATCTCTTATATCAACATCAAAAACTTTAACTTTTTCAGAAATGTTTTTTATATTGCCATTATCTAAAATCGCGACTTCAAAGCCATTTTCCAGTAATTTTTCGACGATGTGAAATCCTATAAAACCCAAACCACCCGTCACCATAACTTTGGTTTTAGACGGCATCAGCCTAAGTCCTTCTTCGGAGGCGTTTGTTTGAACTTCGTGATTTTGCTGGTGTTTGTTCCAGAGCTGATATCAATGTTTCCGGGGGCTTCAGTCTTCTATATATAAAGGATCCAAGGCCCAGTGCAAGCATA
>CAYMJY010000080.1:0-2134 GCA_964391355.1 uncultured Dehalococcoidia bacterium
CATTCGCACGTATTCACGAGTCCAACCTAAAAAAGCAAGGGATACTGCCCTTAACTTTCTCTGACCCTAGCGATTACGATAAGATATTGGAAAAAGATAAGATTTCAATAATTGGACTATCTGAGTTAGCCCCAGGGCTGCCGTTGCAAGCAGTTTTATCGCATGAAAATGGTGAAAAGGATCAGATTGTCCTAAACCATACTATGAGCGATGAGCATATTTCGTGGTTTAGGGCCGGAGCGGCACTAAATATTTTAGGTCAAACGAATTGAGGCATTACCTTGTACAACAATAGTGACGAACTTGAAAAACTTCAGAAAACAGCTCTGCGCCATTATTGGCAACCTACGCAACCGTGGAATGAAATTGCAGAGGTTGGCCCCGATATATCAGATGCAAGTGATGGTATACGAATAAGGATAAATGGAAAGTGGGGTTATGATGCCATGTCAGGGTTGGTGTTGGTCAACGTAGGACATGGGAGATCCACAATTGTTGATGCTATTTCTGATCAACTTACAAAAATACACTATGGCAATACTTTTACAACGGCAGCACCTGCGATAATAGAACTTGCAGAAAAGGTTGCATCTATTACTCCTGGCGATTTAAACCGTACTCTTTTTACTAGCGGAGGATCTGAAGCAGTAGAGACTGCCTTAAAAATTGCTTATCAATATCATGTCAATCGTGGAGAACCAAAGAGAGCTAAATTCATAGCAAGGCGTGGTTCATACCATGGTATCTCGCGTGGAGCTTTAGGAGTGACAAGTAGGGCCGTAGACGCTGTAGAAACATTCGCTCCAATTATGTCTGATACGACGCGATTGGCCCCTCAGCCGCAATATTATTGGAGAGAAGATCGATCCCAAACTATTGAAGATTTTTCGTATGATTGCGCAAAAGCAGTTGAGGAAATAATTCTCGCTGAAGGACCAGAAACTTTTGCTGCTGTAATAGCAGAGCCAATTTCTTTTTCTGCAGGAGTTGCGGTACCCGGTTCAAATTATTGGCCTCTATTGAGAGAGATTTGTGATAAATATGGACTTTTGTTGATCGCTGATGAGGTTATTAATGGCTTTGGGCGAACTGGTAAATGGTTTGGCATACAAAATTGGGACGTGATACCTGATTTGATGACAGTAGCAAAAGGTATCACTAGTGGTTATTGGCCTGTTGGAGCTTGCATCGCTCGTGATCACGTTTTCGAGGCATTTAAAGGCGACATGGATGTAACATATAGGCACCATTTCACATACGGTGGTCACGCTGCGGGTGGTGCAGCCGGTTTGGTCAATCTTCAAATTATGGAAGAGGAAGGTTTGGTTGAAAATGCTGCTCAGGTAGGCGCATATCTTATTTCAAAACTTAGTGAGCTTGAATCCCACCCTTCGGTTATAGAAGCGAGAGGAATTGGTTTGCTTTGTGCTTTGGAATTGGTTTCGGATAAAGATAAACGTTTGCCCTTCACTTCAATAGATGGTGCGGCTAAGCGATTGACTAGTGTTTTAGCGGATGAAGGAATGTATACCCGCGCAAACGACCATCTATTCATTGCACCACCATTAATAACTACAGATGCTGATGTTGATGCAATGGTTGAAATAATCGATAAATGTTTGACAAAGGTTGAAATTGAGTTTGGCCTATCTTGAGCTAGATTCTTTGATGAATCGAGTCAAAGCCTCATTGGCTAATGGCCTGCCATAATCAGTTAGCCTCAAAAATTCCCCTGCCCATTCGATAAGGCCTAAGTCAATGCATTCCTGCATAGAACTAGGGATCCAATCCCTTATTCTAGAGTTAAACCTTTCTGAAAATAATTGATCTGATAATCCGGAATTCAATCGTAGCCCCATCATGAGAAAATCAGAGACAGCAGTTTTTTCCATTAGGGAATCTTTTTTGCCCACGCTTGGAGCATTTTGAATAGTTGTTAACGATCCTCCACCTGCTAGAGGCTCCCAAGAAGTGACCTTGTCGATATAGCTTCTTGGAGATTTGATTGTTTCAAATCTAATGCCTGCGGTTGATAGATCAGAAAGACTCGAGATTCCATTAGCCCATAAATAAGAATGTGCACCAGGACCTACTCCTAAATAAGGTTGGCTATTCCAATATGTTAGATTGTGGA
>CAYMJY010000080.1:2234-4356 GCA_964391355.1 uncultured Dehalococcoidia bacterium
TGTCTGCGTCCTAGAAGTTTTAATTCCTGATCATCCAATGATTGAACGCCAATACTAATACGATTGAAACCTGATTTTCTGATAGCGGCCAAACGTTCTCGAGTGCAATCTCCTGGATTTGCTTCCAAAGTAACTTCACAATTTGCTGCAAATTCAAAATATTTGCCAATACTGTTGATCAAAGCATCGATATCCCTTGTGGGCAAATATGATGGAGTTCCCCCTCCCAGAAAAACACTTTTTAGTCTTGGCTTATGTAACCCCATTCCCCATTTCCGAATCTCATTCTGCAAAGCACGAATATAACTCGGGACTAGAGATTCAATTCCAGCATAGGTATTAAAATCACAATAAGGGCATTTGGTCTCACAAAAAGGAATATGGACATACAGGGCTAGTTCGTCGTTGTGAGGGCACTTAGAAGCATTATCCAATGCGGTGTTGTTTTCCTGAGTGTTCATAGTTACCTGAAATCCAGAATCAAATTAATCATATGTTGAAAAGAAAATTAACTACATCTCCGTCTTCCATTATGTAATTTTTACCTTCCTGGCGGAATTTCCCTAATTTCTTTACTTCAGCAAAGCTTCCTACTGACAAAAGATCTTTGAAATTAACCACTTCGGCCCTTATGAAGCCTCTTTGAATATCAGTATGAATCTTTGCTGCAGCGTTAACTGCCATGGTCCCCTTCTTGATAGTCCATGCTCTTGTCTCGTCTTCTCCCGTGGTGATAAACGACATTAAACCCAAGAGGTCATAAGATGTTTCAATCATTCGATCCAAAGCAGAATGCTTGATACCCATTGAATCACGAAACTCATCGGAATCCGATGGTTCCATTTGCGCCAAATCCATTTCCAAATTACCACAAATTGCTATCTTAGCCGTTTCGGGCATTGAAATTTCCCGGTTCATGTTCTGTTCTATGATTTCAATTTCATTTATCTGACTTTCGTCAATATTAAACAACACGATTAACGGTTTTGCAGTAAGGAGTTGAAAATTTTCGACAAACTGTGAGGCTGTATCAGGAATATTTTGAGCCCGTACCGGGATATTATTTTCAAGAGACTCAGAAATCGTATGGATTAATTCAGACTCCCTAGTCAAGTTTTCTTTTTCAGGCGGCTTAGCTCCTTTAAACTGACTAGCAATCCGTTGTTTCCTTTTCTCTAAAATTGATAAATCTGATAAGGCCAATTCATCTGCTAAAATCTGGATATCCCTAAATGGATCAATTGTCTCATTGTGAATAGGAACAGACGGGTTAGCGAATGATCTTGCTGTAATGATCAGACCTTCACAGCGTTGCAATAAATTCAAATAGTTTCCATCAATCCCCTTCGATGAACCTATACCTTCTGCTGATGTAGGAATATCCAGATATTCAATCTCAGCTGGTACAATTTTCTTAGATTTTGCTATATCCGACAGCGGTTGCAGCCTGGAGTCAGGAACTTTCACTACTCCGATATTAGGTTGCTGACCGGCAGCTTTAAAGCTTGCTACTTCTGCGCGTCCTCGTGTAACAGCATTAAAAATTGTCGTTTTGCCACTCAAAGGAAGACCAATTATCCCAATACCCACTATAACCTCCGGTTTATTGTAATCAGCTATTGGCCATAAAAATAATTAATGTCATGGCACAAAGTGTGAGAACCACGCTTGAGATGGCGATATTTAAAGAAAAGCGTGTTGACGTTACTTTTGCTATTAATCCCTTTTGATCTGTCGCCTGTTTGATTCCAATATCAGTTACATTGTTTACTAACCATTCTGTTGATGAAAATAACTTCTCAAGCGGAATTTGAACAAACGTTTTTATAGGTAGCCCAGCTTTTCGGTAGAACCAATCAAAATCAAGTAATACCTTATCGTTAGGGGAGAACCGCCTTCTAAAAACCCAAAAAGCAAATGATGCAAAAACAATTAAATGGACTGTGCGCATCATGTTTGCCATATTGTATGGGCTGATGTGAGTTTCATATGGCAATCGTTCGAAGAGGAGCCACGGCGCAGCTCCAAGACCAACGCAAAAAACTCCTGTTATGACCATGGCCATGAACATGTTCCCTGGTAATTGCTTCGGTTTGTCTCCAGATATATTAAGTAGTAATAA
>CAYMJY010000081.1:0-4351 GCA_964391355.1 uncultured Dehalococcoidia bacterium
GAAGTAATTTCTAATCGACATGTCTTTATTTTCCCAAATGTCTTTTTATTCGATGAGCTGATTAGAGTAATTCAGCCTGTAAGCCTAGAGTACACTGAAGTGACCTCACACCCTTTTCGACTTTCAGGAGTCTCTGACGAACTTAACACTAGGCGTTTGTACGAAGCCACTAGGCAGCTTAGTACCACTGGGATGGTTAACCCCGGTGATTTAGAAATGTTTGCAGCAAACCAAACAGGCCTACATTCAAAAATGGAATGGCTAGTTTTGAACCGCGGAATAGGAAAAGAAGATCCTGGGACTACAGGAGAAGTTATTGGTCATTACTCCGATGAAGTTCCGCAAAGATCTTTTTACAAAAATTGGCTTTTAAAAATGTCAAAATCTGAAGTGGTTTAGACATATGACAATCTCTATTACTATGACGAGATCAGAAGCTGAAGACTTTTTATTTGAAGAAGCACGGTTGCTAGACGAAAGGGAATTTGATTCTTGGCTCGACTTGTTTACCGATGACGGAATTTATTGGATACCCATACTTGAGGACTCTGATCCTACAACGCAGACTTCCATACTTTGGGATGATGCTGAGCTTCGAAAAATGCGAGTTCATCAGCTTGCTCATGAAAGGAATGTTGCACAATCTCCGCCGTCTCGCACAGTCCACAGCATAACCAATGTACAAGTTTTCGCGACCGATCTAGATAATGAGATCAAGGTGCGTTGTAACTTATCGCTGCATGAAATAAGAACAGGTAATCATACTCAGCTAGGACTGGGAGTTCCTAGAATTTTAGCTGGTAAATCAGAATATACTTTGAGATATACAGGGAGATGGTTGATAGCTCAGAAAAAAGTCATCCTGATCGAACGTCACCTCCCAATAATTAACCTTTCATTTCTTGTGTAGGGGGCTTATGGAAAAATACATACTTCAAAGCGAATTCGCTATGGTAGAAATCAGCTCAGATTTTTCTGCTAATGGTGCTCGGTTGCGAATCAAAGACTTGGGTTCAAACAACGAAATCTACCTTGATCCTCTTGAACTTGAATCGCTGACTAGAATCGATAAGTCATTTTTTGTAAGTCTAGTAGATCCCGCAACTAAAGATTTTGTAATTCCTGAGGATGATTTAGGCATTACTTCATAAATTCCCCAGAAGTGTACCTAGCTCACTTACATCCTCGATAAGTTCAAGTGACTCAACTGTACTTATAAGATCATCAACTTGGTTTGCTGTCATAGATACAGCTGCATGCGATGCACATTCCCTAAATTTTTCTCTCAGGTGCTCTTGAGTAAGTGGTCTTTGAGGATCACCGAGAACCCTATTAATTGTTTCTTGATGTATATCACCGTTTTCCATAATGACTTCTATCGCATAGTGGTTTTGGAATTTTTCTGAAATTTCACAAACAATTAACTCTGCAACTGCAGAAGCACGATCATCCCTCATTCCATTTTCGGTAAAATCAATTAGGCCAACTTTTCCGTTAGCTAATCCTTTAGCTATACCATAAATAATACTATTAGCTGCTGATGTAGGGTTCGGGGGAAACCTCCGTTCTTCTAACGGCTCGCACCAAGGTCTCAATGAAGGGCTGGCTTTTGCAACCACAGTTTTGATCTTTCTTAAATCCAATCCTTTGGAATATAAACTAATCGCAGATTCAATATATGGACTCACATTCGCGCTGGTCGGCCATGGTTTGAATTGTGTCTTGAGAACCTGCCACCTTGATCCAAGTCCATCTTCTAAAGTTTTTCTATCAAAAACACCATCGTAAAACAGTTCAAAAAGCCCTGCCCTACCTTCAAAAGCTGAAATACCGGCACCTACTCCTTGTGACGCCAACTGGGCCGCAAGCATGCCTCCCATATTTGAAAATCCTCCGTATATAGCTTTTGCCGGCGGGTCACCTTCAAAAACCACTTGCATTGACCCAGCAGCTTGCATTAGCGCTATTCCTATAGCACTTTGCATTTTTTCAGAACTAAGGCCAAAAGCACGACCGGCACCTATAGCTGCGCCAAAATACCCTAAAAGCTGACCTTCAAGGAATTTTTCATTTGCGTTTTTTCCTGCCCTCGTGATTGAAGCAGCTAAACGAGATGTGATTTCAGCAGAAGCAGCAATAGATGCAACCATCTCTTTTCCATTGACACCTTGTTTTTGTTCAGCTGCAGCAAGGACTGAAGGTATGCTACTTACTCCGAGATGCCCACCCTCAGATCCAAGAGGATCATAATTTAATGCATGTGCAGCAGATCCGTTAGCAAAAGCAGCAGTTAGTGCTGGGATTTTGAACCCCTTACCTATAAGAGTTGACTCATCTGAACCTGCGGCTTTTTTAACTAGCTCTCCAACTTCGAAACAAGCATCGCCTAATGTTGTTCCTGCCAATGTTGTTCCAATAGTATCCAATGCGATATTTTTCAGAATCGCTACTACTTCGATTGGCAGTTCAGAGAATTGAAGATTCGCAGCAAAATTAGCAATATTGCGAGTTAAATGATTAGAAGTTTCATCCATAAAATTCACAAGTCGTCAGTTTAGGAATTGAAAAAGTCCAGAACGATCCGATCAAATTCTTCACGGTATTCGACCTGAGCCCAGTGCCCGCAACGTTGAAAAACATAAAGGCGTGCATTTTTCATTAATTTCAACATCTGCAAACCTACTTCTAAAGCGCCTCCCTTATCCTCTTGGCCCCAAACAATCAGTGTTGATACTTCAATAGTAGAAAGCTCCGAATAGAGATCCCTTCGCTTCGGTAGTCCTCTTTTCCCACGCTCCAAATTTACTGGTGTGATACTGGATTCATATCTCTCTCTTAGAGTCTCCGGTGTGATAAATGATGAATCGTAAACTAGACTCCTCACTAAACGCTCCATTTTCTCTATACTGGGGCCGTCTCCACCATAGTATGCGCCAATATTAGCCAATGCCTCTTGTGGCGTAGGCTGTATCACGATCCCTGCTTCTGTGGGTTGACTCCCAATCAATACTAAATGTTTCAATCGACTAGGACACCGGAGTGCAAAACCTAAACCCGCCTGTCCACCCATTGAATTACCTATCAAGTCGACCTGATTAACTCCAACAGCATCAAGGAAATCCTCGATTACCTTACCTATAAAATCGAACCAATCACCATCGGTTTCGGGGTACTCTGATTTGCCCCAACCGGGCATATCCATCATTAAAACACGATTATTGGATGCAATATCTTGGATGTTTTGCTTGAAATTGCTCCATCCAGTAGCACCTGGGCCTCCTCCATGCAAACAAAGAATTGGGTCTCCTGTCCCGATCTCGTTGTAATGAATGCGAATTCCGCCAGCTTCAATGTACTTACTTGTAGATTCTTCTGTAGCATCTTGAAGTTCCTTAATTGTCGCCATGGTTTTTCTCCTAACCTAAGATCCCGATTGTATACCTATACGAAGACCGAAAAATCTCGCAAATAGTGCGACCCCCGTAGTCAGTAGAATTATAATCACACCGACCACAGAAGCAGCCTCTAAGTTATATCCTGAAAGATAATCAAGCTGAAGAAGGGCTAGTGGCCGATTTTGGGCGCTAGCTAATAATGCAACGCGACTAACATCCCTAGCAGCAAATACAAAGGTCACTAATCCAACAGAAATGACCGTAGGCATCATCAAAGGCATAATCACTCTACGGTAGGTATAAAACCAAGAACCCCCAGCAATTCGAGAAGCTTCTTCCATATCTGTGCCTAGTTGCATTAGGTTCGTTTTCATCATCTGCGTGCCCACCGTAATAGAACCCAGTGCGACAATTAGAATTAGCAAAAATGTAGAAGAATGAAGTGGTCTCAGAAATGGTATGCCAAGTACCATCCAAAGAAATCCTAGGCCTAAAATAATTCCCGGAAGGGCCCATGGCAACCAAGAGAGGAAATCAAGTAAAGGTTTGTATCTGAATTTTGTTCTCACAATTACATACGCTATTAAAGAAAACCAAACGATCCCCAAAGCGGCTGCCCCAAACCCAATTAGCAATGTGCTTTTGAGTGAACTTAGGAACAATCCATCGTTTAATACCTTAATCCAATTCTCAAAAGTCCACACTTGGGGAAGTCCACTAAAATAACCCCACAACTTCATGAATGTACCAAGAGTCAGAAATGAAAAAGGAACCAATAGTGAAAGTGTAAGATACCCAGCGAACATGCTGAAAAATACCCATTTCCACGGACCTAGTCTAAAAAGATGCACTTGGAATTGGCCAGTTACAGTTGAGTAACTCCTTTTTGATAAATACCAATATTGGATAATGGCCAAAGGAATCAAAGCAAAAATAACTACTGAAGCCAACGCTGT
>CAYMJY010000082.1:0-4113 GCA_964391355.1 uncultured Dehalococcoidia bacterium
GGAAATGGTAAAAAATCCTTTCACGAAGAAATTGCATAGGAGAATCAATAGTATGGTTAAAATAATTGGCAAGATTTGGACAGACAAGACCGGCGTTAGAAGACAAGAGGTTACCGTTCGCTGATGCCTAGGATATAAGTGGCTGCATATTTTCTAGTCACCTGCGGAGCTCGCGCATAGGAATTCACGCTTGGCACGAGTACCTTTATTTCACACAGTGTTACCTTTGTTGATACCAGAACTTAACTGCTTGTGGTATACCTGATTGTCAGAATACAGTAATCGCCTAAAACCTCAGGGAGCACATGGCAAAAAGACTAATAAATTTAATCAAGAAGGGGCACTATACAGTAGGTATCGCCTTGTTCGTTGTTCTTGGTTTCGGCATATTAGGGATTCAGAAGATACTGAATTTCCATCCTGATTCTGACTGGTGGGGAGTAACTTCTGCTTCTTTATTAGCAGTGGCCATCCTAATCTCTTATATTACCCTGTATAGATTGTATTACTATCTCGATTACAAATTCTGGCCAGCAAGGGCTAATAAATTCATAGAACGTTTTTTTAGAAAGCTTTTGGCAGCGGCCATTATTACGGATGGATTAGTATTCGCGGTGGCCTTAATTATGCTGTTTTCCTATTTTAATTAACAATACGAAAGTGCTTTAAATGTGCTTAGAACAGCTACAGACCTAATATTTCACCTTTCGAATCTACATCGAGCTTTCTAGGAGAACTTGGCAACCCAGGCATTGTCATTATGCTCCCTGCAATTGGGTATATAAATCCTGCCCCTCTGGAAACACGTGCATCGGATACTTCAAAAGTGTAATTCTCGGGTAACCCTTTTAGAGAACTATCATGAGATAGTGATAGGTGTGTCTTTGCCATGCATATGGGCAATTCGGACCATCCGTTTTGATCAAACTGGCGTAAGGCTTTTCTAGCATTTGGAGTAAGATTTACATCCTTAGCGTTATACATTTTAGTGGCAAGGGCCTCAATCTTTTCCTCAAGACTAGCCGACACTTCGTACATATACTTTATTTGAGGTTTATCACCAGCGGTTGCTTTCACAACTTCCTCTGCTAATTCTATAGCGCCTTTTCCACCCTGCGTGAATACATCAGACTCAACCGCAGAATTAGCACCTGCTTGTTCTGATTCTGATTTGATTATTGATAATTCCGCCTCAGAATCTCCAGGGAACTTATTGATTGCTACAACCACTGGTAGCCCGAAACTTTTTATAGTTTTAATTAAATGACTAAGGTTTGGCATACCTTTTCGAACTGCATCAGCCGATTCGACACCCAATTGTTTTAAAGGAACACCTCCGTGCGACTTCAAAGCTCTTGCGGATGCAACAATGACAGCAGCGTGAGGACTTAAGTCGTTAAATCTTGACTTGATGTGCATAAACTTCTCAAAGCCTAGGTCAGCACCAAACCCAGCTTCCGTTAGTACGTAATCTGAGTAAGCTAATGCCATTTTATCTGCAATGACAGAACTGCATCCATGTGCAATATTTCCAAACGGTCCCGCGTGTACAAAAACGGGCTGACCTTCAGTAGTTTGGACGAGGTTGGGCTGAATTGCATGCCTTAATAGGGACATCATGGAGCCTACGGCATCAATGCTTTCAGCTGTAACGGGCTCACCGGAATCTGTGTAACCAACCACAATCCTATTTAACCTAGTGCGTAGGTCATCCAAGCTAGAGCATAAGGCTAAGATTGCCATCACTTCTGAGGCGGTGACTATATCAAATCCAGTTTCTCTAAGAGGCGCATTCGCAGATCCCCCGAGTCCTGTGATTATAGATCTTAAGGACCTTTCTTCTATGTCACTTACCCTTCTAAGTGTTACACCTGCGGGATTAAAACCTCGAATACTGCCTCTTTGTGCAACATTGTCAGTCAAAGCGGCAAGAAGATTATGTGCAGACCCAACAGCATGCGCATCCCCAGTGAAATGAATATTCACTTCGTCTTGTGGTTCAACTAGAGAAGCTCCACCACCTGTACCTCCACCTTTTATGCCAAAGATCGGGCCGAGTGAAGGCTCTCGTAATGTCGCAGATACATTCTTCCCTATGATTCCCATGCCTTGGGCTAAACCCACTGTTGTTGTAGTTTTGCCTTCACCTGCTGGTGTTGGGGTAATTCCTGTTACTACGATCAATTTACCTGATTTGGTGCCATTGTTAATGGCTGACAATGGAATTTTAGCCTTGTAATGACCGTAAGGAATAAGCGAGTCAGATTCAATGCCTAATTTTTGAGCTATTTCTGATATGGGTTTCATTAACATTACCTCATAGAGGGGGATTTCTTGTAGAAAGTATTTAAAAAATACCAGCACCATGAACAATATTCCCTATAGGGGTCTAGGTAAACCAAAATAACCCATGAATAAGGGGTAAAGTGATGCCTATAAAGATTAAAGTTCTATTTTTTGAATTTAGCATTATGACTGTTCCATGAAAAACGTTTTTAACCTTTGTTCAAAACGGCAATCCAGTATATTGCTCAGCCAAACTTGCTAGAGCAGATTTTGAAGAAGTTACATACTCAAGCTGAGCCAACTGTAACCTACGATGAGTACCGTCTTTATCATCAGGATTCATATGGAGTAGTTGCGTCATCCACCAGGAAAAGTGCATTACTTTCCACACCCTGCTTAGGCATTTTTGTGTATATATGTCCAGATTATTTTTACTGCCCGAGTCAAAATAATCTATTAACCCTTGTGCTAAAACCTGTACATCAGCAATGGCTAGATTCAGCCCTTTAGCGCCCGTGGGTGGTACAATGTGCGCAGCATCACCAGCTAGAAAAAGCTGACCGTATTGCATAGGCTCAGCGACATAGCTACGCATTGGTGTAATATTTTTCTCAACCACCGGACCTTCATTTAGTGTCCAATCTCCAAATGCAAAACGTTTATGTAGCTCATCCCATATTCTTCGATCTGACCAGTTATCAATTACGTCATCAGCTTCGCACTGGACATAAAGCCTACTCAGTTCGGGAGAACGTAAGCTATGTAGTGCAAATCCTGAATCATGAGCTGCGTAAATCAGCTCTTCTGTTGATGGTGGAACTGCAGCAAGCAGACCGACCCATGCGTAAGGGTAATCATGGATATACTCGGTGAGTAGGGTTTGAGGAATCTGGGATCGTGAAACACCGTGGAAACCATCACAGCCGGCAATGAAGTCACACTCTATTTCATGTATTTCCCCATCATGCTCGTAGGTGATAATGGGCGTTTTATCTGTGAGGTCTCTTACCGAAATTACTTTAGATCCAAAAAGAATTGGTTTGCTCGCCCGTTTCCTAGCACTTATTAAGTCTTTAACAACTTCTTGCTGCCCGTATACCCAAATAGATCGACCGACAAGTTCATCAAAAGCGACTCTGTGACTTTCACCCTGAAACCTCAGTTCTATTCCGCGGTGTTCCAAACCCTCAATATCAAGTCTCCCAGAGACTCCAAGATCACGGAATAACTCGACAGTATTTTGTTCAAGAACTCCTGCGCGAATCCTCGACTCAACATACTCACGTGTATGGGCTTCTAAAACTATAGAATCTATACCAGCTAGATCCAGTATATGAGCTAGGGTTAGACCAGCAGGGCCTGCACCAATAATTCCAACCTGAGTGCGAATTTCCTGTTACCTCAAAAAATAGTTATTGATATGTGAAAAATTATTCTAAAAATGAGAACCCACCCACCCACTATATATCAGGGGTGACACATTAGTTATTCATCAGTGAAATAATTTACGAATGTGCTTGAGCAATCCTAAAGATTTTTTTTCCGGCCAACTGAGTTTCTTGGGCCATGTTTGATAAATGTTAATATTAAGCGAGTCACGTACTATTCCCTCCGGACATTCGAGTGGATCCATGGCATGAAAAGAATTACTTGATTTTATAAAACCAACCAAATAATTTGGTTTGTAAGGGGCTTCTTCAAAAACTTCGAGATTGTCCAGAGTCATAAAACCACTGTTCCAACTTTGCTCTAGAGCAGGATCTAATGCCCTGTAGAATTTCGTACCTCCTCCATAGCTTTCTTTCCATGAAGGATCTGGGAAGTAGA
>CAYMJY010000083.1:0-3789 GCA_964391355.1 uncultured Dehalococcoidia bacterium
ATCAAAAAGTAACCGATAAAGAGTCGGAGCATAATACTTCATAAGTTCAGTCACGCCTTATTTTTTGCAAACCGATAATGGCCAGAACTACTAAACCCAAACCAAAACCAATCATCCATAAAAACCAACTTAAAAAGCTGCCCACACTTGCGATAAGGCCTAGCAAAGCAAGTAAACCACTCAGAGCAGGAGTTCCTACTTTGTTCAAGTAAGCTTTGATGCCAACAAGGAGAAAGCTCACACCGAAAGCCGCCCCTCCAAACCAAAAGCTCATATTGCTAAATTTCACTAATGCATGAGCTGCGCTTGCCGGTTCCGTACTATCAGAGGCAGTATCAAAGCCTGCCAGCTGTGAGACGAATCCCACCCACATGAGAATCAAAGCTGCCAAAGCGAAGTGCGCTCCTATGCTTATTACACTGTCCGATTCGCTAATACTGCGAGCCCAAGAAACAAAGCCAACAGTAAATACAAGCATTAACATAATGGTAACCATTCGCATAGGCATGATCGTTTGCCAATCGTTACTGGACGCTGCCCAAGCTACAGCACCAGCTGTGCCGTCTGTATCACCTTGAATATTTTGGGAAATGAACATAACAACGAATGCAATAATGCCCATTATGAGCATCCAGCCGGTAGACTTTGAACTTAACATAATCTCACCTAATTCCTTATTACTACATAGGACACTAGAAAAGTAAGTTTTGCCTAGCTCGCTGTCAATGAAGTTAAATCTCGCTGATACTGGAATATGCCCAAATTTCATTTGTTACGGCTAAAAAGATGGATTTTATGCCGTTTACATGCTCTACAGTTGCTATATGCTATTCAACGTAACTGAATTGTCTTTAATAGCAATTTCTTGATTCCCTGTGTTCAGCAGAAATACCTAAACCTAGGAGTGGTAAAATTTGGACTGGTTTTATGCTGCGCTTATAGCTGTATTCGGACTTTCAATTGCCTCTTTAGTTGAAAAGCCTCTTGCAAGTCATCTATTCCCTAGTCCTCGCGCCTTAAATAATGCTTTTGGCTTGGTTTCGATACTCCGAGCAGCGTTGTACTTGATCCCAGTAGCTTTAACAATTGGGTTTCAAGGAGGCTCTGGTGTCATTTGGGCAATTACAGGAGGGGTGTTTTTTGGCCTAGGAATCAGCCTGTATTTTCATGCTTTGAAAACTGAAGAAGTATCACGCGCTGTGACTATCGCCTCTATCGCACCTGTATTCATTGTACTGCTTGCAGTGGTGATATTGGGTGAATCAGTCACGCTAGTTCAACTATTGGGAATTGGAGCTGTGGTGTTTGGTGTGGCTTTTATAGGTTTCAAACCTGGGTCCGGTAAAATTGTGCTAATTGATAAAAAACCCTTTTTCATTCTTATCTTATCTACATTCTCTATTGCTTTAGCCTTCATCTTTGTCGATGAAGCAACAAACCGAATGAATGTTTATGCGACAGAAGGATTTCGATGCCTTGGGATGAGTATTGGCGTACTCGCTACACATTGGACTCCAAAGCAAACAAAGCCACTGATCATTGCGCTAAAAAAACCAAAAGTAATGGCATTAACGCTGTTCTCAGAAGGAATACTAACGAACGTAAGTGCGCTCGCACTTGTCTATGCATTGTCTGTTGGACCGGTCTCGCTTGTCGGGGCTACTTTCGCAATATGGCCTTTTGTAGTTTTGGTATTAAGCATTTCACTTAGCACAAGGTTTTTAAACATCCTCAACGAACCGCTGGATCGGAGCACACTTGGCTTTAAGCTTATTGCTACTTTGCTTGTAGTCGTTGGAATAGTCGCGCTGCGTTTATAATCGGATAAATTGTTAAGGACTAATGCTCTTCAACAAAGGCAATCAAATGAGCGAACTAAAAATAACAAAGCTGGAACTGATAACTTATCAACATAAGGTAGAACATCTGGGTACCGATTACGCAGGGTTTAACACAGTATATGAACCCAACGCAGTATTAACCACACATCCATCTATTTTCAGAGTGCACACTAACCAAGGCCTCATAGGTGAATATCCAACTGTGCCCGGAATGCGACCAAGAGATTACCTTGATTCAGTAGCTCATTATTTAATTGGTAAAAATCCCTTAGAAAGAGAGCTAATTTACAACGACTTAAAAAGAGGGCTCAGACACTCAGATAGAACTGCTATTTCTATGGTAGATGTCGCACTTTGGGATTTGGCGGGGAAATTTTACAATGCTCCTATTTATCAATTATTAGGCGGTTATAAAGCTACACTCCCAGCATACGCAAGTACATATCACGGGGATGAAAATGGTGGTCTTGATAGCCCAGAAGCATATGCAGAATTTGCCCTCCAGTGTCAAGCGATGGGATACCCAGCCTTTAAAATACATGGATGGGGTAAAGGATTTGTGCCAAGGGAAATCGCCACAATTCAGGAAACAAGGCGCAGGGTCGGCGATTCAATGGATTTGATGATTGACCCAGCCTGCGAGTTGAATACATGGGCAGATGCGCTAAAGGTTGGTAGAGCCTGTGATGAAGCTCAGTTTTTCTGGCTCGAAGATCCTTACAAAGATGGCGGAGTATCCATTTTTGGGCACAAAAAGCTCCGTGAATTGATTCGTACTCCTTTGTTGCAAACTGAACATGTGTTTGGGTTAGAACAGCATGTCGATTTTATAGTTAATGGTGGAACTGATTTTGTCCGTACTGGTGTATTCGAAGACGGGGGAATTACTGGTGCTATGAAAGTTGCGCATGCAGCTGAAGGTTTTGGTCTAGATGTTGAATTTCATGTCGGAGGCCTAGCCCACAGGCATTGTATTTCCGCAGTTAGGAACACGAATTACTATGAGCTTGGTCTATTAAACCCAAAGGTCCCCAAAACAAAGCCTCCGATATATGAGTCAATTTTCCTTGACGAACTTGACTCCGTTGATGAAAGAGGGCATGTCCAAGTACCTCAAGGTCCCGGCCTAGGAGCGGAATTGGACTGGGAATTCATTGAACATCAACGAGTCGATTCAATTATTCGCGAATAGTCTGTTATTGCAGACAATTACAAACCGCTTTTTAAAAACTAAGTGCGGAGGTATTTAGATGGATGCTGCTGAAGTTGTCGCTCAAGCCCTCAAAAGGCTTGAAGTTGTATTGGAAAAATCTTTAACCGGCCTTTCATCTGCTCAGTTGACTGAACAGGTGCACCCAGAGAGTAATCCTATAGGTTGGTTGTGCTGGCATTTGACTAGAATTCAGGATGACCACATTTCTAATTTAGCTGAGGTGGAGCAAACATGGATAGCTGATAATTGGCACTCGAAATTCAAAATGCCTGCAGATCCTTCAGACTACGGAACCGGTGATTCTATAGAAAAAGTTCGATCTTTCAGAGCTCCAAGTGCAGAAATCTTACTTGAGTATTACAAAACCGTAAGCAAAAGAACCCAAGTTTTCCTTCAAACGCTTACTCCGCAGCAAATGGAAGTACCTGTAAAAGACAACAGATGGTTACCACCTCCATCAGTAGGTGTGAGGTTAGTAAGTATCATCGGAGATAGTACCCAGCATGTTGGACAGATTGCATATTTACGCGGACTGATTTCCGGATTCGGTTGGCGTGAACAGAGCGGCAAGGCACCATCAGGACTTGAATAACCAAACACCAAAAATTGGCAGCCATGGTCCATTTAGATCTTTAGAGGATCCAGATTGGAAAAAACTTTGGATAGTTGGTCATTTTCTCAATGTTTCCTTTTGGCTTGAATTTATTGTTCTTACTTGGTTGACTCTGCAAATTA
>CAYMJY010000084.1:0-3530 GCA_964391355.1 uncultured Dehalococcoidia bacterium
AAAGTTACTCAAGTTTGGTTCTGAGCTGGAGAGGCTTGCCTCTAGTGATAATCGTTCTAAGCAGGAGATTACGCATGAGCTAATCATCCCAGTGATACATGACATAGTTGAGCTATTCAAAAGAGTGAATGAAGTACTAGACCCAGATACTAGGCGCAAGGACTTTGCTAGAGGCGCTGATGCCATTGTAAATAATCGCATGGATGATTTTATCGCCTCCAAGCAGGGGGCGTAGCCGTACATGTCTAAACGTCCAGCCTTACCAAAGCGGAACAAAACTAAGCAACCGAACCTAGGAATGATGCAACTATTACTAGTAATTACTGTAACCAATAGTAGTAATACCGCAACCATGAGGGGTAAGTAATCGCCTGAGCGATCTAATATAAATAAGATAGGGGTGGCAGGTTAGCAATCGGTACTAGGTGCACCTAATAGGTGGCCTAACTGGGTGGCCTAATGGGTGGCCCAGCAATAAATGGTGATAAAAATGGTGATAATTTCTGGAAACCTTACCAATCTAATGCGAATGGATACTAATGGATATGCCCATATTTAAGGCTAAAGTGGCGGAGAGAGTGGGATTTGAACCCACGGTAGAGCTTACGCCCTACAACGGTTTTCGAGACCGCCGCCTTCAACCGCTCAGCCATCTCTCCTAATCCATGAGTATACACCTGCCAGCTGACATCTTTTGTACTGCTTGACACTTAACTGAATACTAACTTAGCATTTCATTGCTTTGGAGCTGATTACTATAGAAACGGTGACAACCGCCTCCTTATGGAATTTCGGAGTGTGTGGTGAGTCACCGTATTTATTATATAAAACTGAGGTGCTTTGCGGCTCTTGATACCATGAATAAATGGACAGCCATAATAATGGCGGCAGGTAGCGGCAAACGCATGCTTTCTAGTACGCCCAAAGTGCTTCATGAGGTAGCTGGCGAGCCTATTATTAAGCATATATCTTCAGCGATGCACCTCGCTGATCCGTCGCAGCTCATCATTGTTGTTCCGGAAGGACCACTTGATGCTTACTCAGCACATTTAGACGCCTTCGGAGTTACCTTTGTTCACCAGAAAGACCCTTTAGGTACTGGGAATGCGGTTGCTCTCACCCTCGATAAAATCGATCCAACACAAGAAGCAGTGATTGTTGTGAACGGTGATGCAGCATTATTGACTACTGAAACGGTAGCAGGCTTGAAGGATTTCCATAGCAAAGAAAATGGAGTTATAACAATAACTACAACTAAAGTTGCCTTAGAAAATGCAGAAGGACTTGGACGTATAATCAAAAATGATAAGGGTGAACTGGTGGGTATTAAGGAAAGCATAGAGTATCCTCAAATCGGTAAAATCGCTGATGTTAGAACCGAATTAGACGTCAATGTTGGGTTGTATGCTTTTAAAACAAAATGGCTCGTGGAAAATATTAGTAAGTTAGAGCAACACGTATCGGGTGAGTACTTGATTGGTGACTTAGTAACAATTGCAACCAATAACAATGAAAAAGTGACAGAGTTTATGGCTGAAGATTTGGACAAACCAATCGGTGTTAACGATCAGGAGCAACTGGTAGCAACTGAGCTTGTACTTCAAAATAAACTACGTAAACATTGGCTTTCAGTAGGAGTTTCAATGGATGATCCTTCTACGACTTACTTTGGTATCAATGTGAAGCTTGGTTCGGGCATATCTCTTGGTCACAACACAGTTTTAAGTGGCAAAACAATAATAGGATCTGGATCGAAAATAGGGCCAAATGCTGTTATTCGTGATTCGGTTATCGCTGATAATGTTTCTATTGGTTCCTCTTACCTTAATAAAGTAGAGGTTGGCCTTAATGTAACTATAGAGAATTACAATACTCTTAGAGAAGGAACGAATCTTGCAGAGAATGTCCAAATCGGAAATCACGTTGAGATTAAAGACAGTACAGTTGGAGCTGGTAGCTTCATAAGACACTTCTCTTATATTGGAGATTCAATTTTGGGTGAAAGAGTTAATGTTGGAGCCGGTGTTATTACCTGTAACTACGATGGCACAACTAAGCATAAGACTATAATAGAGGATGGTGCATTCATTGGAAGCGGAACAATGTTGGTTGCACCGTTGAAAATAGGTAGAAACGCTATTACAGGAGCTGGTTCTGTTGTTCTCAAGGACGTTGAGCCTGGAGTAACAGTGGGCGGAGTTCCTGCTAATCAGTTGAGTATTAATAAAAAGTAGATAGGGGGGGATTTCATCTTGGATAGTGGCAGTACGGTAATAGTAATTTTTGCGGGGATATCAATATTAGGGTTCTTGGGTTTGTATACTGCTGAAGCGATTTTACCTCTTCTGAGGGGCAGTCAAATAAGAGATATTTTGCCTGAAAGAGGGCTTCGCGAAGCCGCAGTAAGAAGATTGAGGAATGAGCGAAGCGCGTATCACGAACTCGTCCGCCTTTTGTCGCTCATATCAATAGCTGTAGCCACATCATTGTCGTTGTTGGCATTTTCCCGAGCTTTTAGCTTTTCTGTTAGTGAAGCCTCACTCGGCCTTGTACTTGAGTTGTTAGCTTTATTTGCATTGATGCCTGTATTGAGGGCCTTGGCTGCACACCTATCCCCTGCGCAGTTAATTTTCAGCGCTGCTTTTATCCAGCTACTCCTATGGCCACTTGTACCTTTGCAAAGAGTAGCACGCTCAATTTTTGCAATGAGTACGAATCCTGCTGAGGTAAGCAGCGGGCTTGCAACTCCAACGGGAACTGCGGAGCCGTTGGATGAACCTTCTGTTGAAGAGCAAATTGCACAAGACCCCTTGGACCCCCGAGAAAGGTCAATGATAAGAGCGATACTGTTACTGGAAGAGACTATTGTGCGAGAGGTAATGGTGCCACGCGTGGATGTGGACGCAGTAGAAATCGAAACAGATGTTCAGACAGTTGCTCAGCAGATGCTCGAACATGCGCACAGTAGGTTGCCTGTCTTTGAAGATACGTTGGACAACATCGTGGGAATGGTTTACAGCAGAGATTTATTGAATCTCTTATCAAAAAAGTCAAAATCAGAACCCAAACTTAAAGATTTAATGAGACAACCCTTTTTCGTTCCTGAATCAAAACGTGCTGACGAAACATTATCGGAACTGCAAGAGAAGAGAGTACAGATCGCTATTGTTGTCGACGAGTATGGAGGAACTGCTGGGGTAGTAACTATCGAAGATTTGCTTGAAGAGATAGTTGGGGAAATTGAAGATGAGTTTGATGAAAATGAACTCGAAATCGAACATCTTCCAGACGGAAGTGCATTGGTGGACGCAAGGATGCATGTTGAGGACTTCAATGAATCTTTCAATGCAGATATTAACCCCGAAGGATTTGATACCTTGGGAGGGTTCTTGTTTAGTAAATTAGGGAAGATCCCGAACATTGGTAACATTGTTACGGTAAGTGGATTGGAAAGTGAAGTCACTAGTACTACAGGACGCCGTATAAAAAGAGTGAGGGTTTTACAATCTGACCCAGAGAGCCCAACTGCA
>CAYMJY010000085.1:0-3376 GCA_964391355.1 uncultured Dehalococcoidia bacterium
CGTTCTTGGGACGCTGATGGAGTACCAGGTAATGCAATTGGTATTGCAAATAACCAGTACACCAACTTCTGGCGTACAGACATTTTTGACGTAGAGGACATCCCAACTACAGTAGAGGGATGGCTAGATCCTAAGTTCAAAGGTCTGATTTGTGCACCTTCGTTCCTGTTCAGAGCAGGTAATGGATTCCACCCATTCATCTTCGATAAGGATGACATGGTTGATTTGCACAAGAAAATGATTAATGACAACGACTTGCTCGTTACTTCCAACTGTGATGAGTTCATTCTTTCTGGTGAACGACCTTTGGTTTACTTAGGCTACGGTAACCCTCCAGGTCTTTTGGACAGTGGTGTAATTGCGCAGGCATGGAACGCTGGCATGGGTGTTAACATGTTCAGTGTCGCTGTAGCCAGCAACGCACCAAATCCAAATGCTGCCAGGCTTTTTGCAGCATGGAACGCCAGTAAAGCTGTTTCGTCAGCTACTTGGGATGAAATAGGTTCAGGATGGGCAGGTTATGGCCATGCTTCTGAGGGTCTTGTTAGTGGAGACTTCAAGGATGTTGACATGGTCTTTGAAAGTATTGGTGTAGCTCGCCAGAGGGGTAAAAACGCCAGTTACTTTTCTGACAAAGTATTCGGAACGGATTAGAACCAACCGGAAAATTTAGGATCAAGCGGGGTAGCTAAAACCTACCCCGCTTGTCCTTACTTTAGGTGTGAATATGGCCTTACAAGGGCAAGTTCGACATAAGATTGCGATGCTTAAAAGGGGCGAATATGTTCTGCTCTTAGTAGCTTTGGCTGTCGCTTCTTGGTTGCTACTCCCTGCATTGCTTGTGACTTTTATACAAGCCATTAGAGTCCCTGTTGGTAATTTGTTCTTTGAACCAACTAGCTCATGGGGACTATCTAATTTCCCTGCAGTCTACTCTGGTAGCAGGGCTTTGCAGTCTACTTTGTTAGACACTGCTATTTATACTTTAGGTGCCGTTTCACTCGGCTTCACAATTGGTTTAGTGCTCGCATGGTTAATTGAGCGAACTGACCTTCCATTCAGGAATATCGTTTTTGTGATTCTTTTGTTTCCTTTGATGATGCCTGCCATTGTTACGACACTTGGATGGATATTGCTGTTAGGTCCACGAATGGGCTTTATGAATGTAATGGCGAGAACAGTTCTCAATTGGATCCCAGGTGTCGATTTTACGGCTGGCCCATTCAACATCACGACTATGTACGGTATGATTAGCGTCCAAGGATTTGGCCAAGTAACCTTTTTCGTTATTCTGCTTGGGGCTGCATTGCGCAGCATGGACCCTAGCCTTGAAGATGCTGCACGTACCTCGGGAGCTGGGTTTTTCAAGATTTTGCGTACGGTGACTTTACCGTTGTTAAGACCATCAATTCTCGGAGCCCTAATTCTTTCAACGATATTTACAGTTGAATCATTTGAAGTCCCGTTGCTTTTAGCCACAGGTGCCAAAGCTGACATTTTGAGCACGCGTGTCTGGGAGCTTCTTACTACAGGATCTGGTGAGGATCCTTTATACGGTGCCGTTGCAGCTATGGGGCTGCACTTCATGTTGCTAACGTACTTACTCTTTTATCTTTACAGTTACTACACTGCAAGATCAGAACGTTTCGCTACAATGACTGGGAAAGGGTTTAGAGCTAGAAGGTATGAACTTGGACAATGGCGTTGGCCTCTTTTTGCTGTCATTGTTAGCTTTTTAATGTTTCTATCGTTTGCACCATTTGTCATTCTTCTGTACCAATCATTTTTGCCTACGTATAGATCTCCATCTTGGGAAGTATTCCAAGCCTTTAGTTTAGATGGATATCGAGATCTTTTTGACAATCGACGGCTATGGAGCGCAGTCCGCAATACGGTTGCTATAGCACTAGTAGCACCTACTATTAGTGTGACTGTAGCTTTGATAATTTCTTGGTCAGTTGTTAGAGGAAGAGCTGCACCCAAGGTACGTTTATTTTTAGATTTGTTCACATCGTCTTCGCTTGCTGTTCCAGCCGTAATAGCTTCATTTGCATTTTTCCTTTTCTACCTCAATGTAAACAGGTTGTTACCTCCAGCTCTAGAATGGATCCCACTTTCTAAGTCACTGCTTGTTCTAATGCTTGCATATTCATTTAGAGTTGCATTGGCTTATCGTTTCCAGAGAGCGGGTGTCGCGCAAATTGCTAAGGAACTTGAAGAAGTCTCTGCAACAAGTGGGGCAAGTGCATATAGTACATTCAGACGAATCTTGGTTCCTTTGTTAGCACCTTATACCTTTGGTGCTTGGATCATTCTTTTCTTGTTAGCTTTCAGAGAATTTACGTTACCTCAGGTCATTACTGCGGGTTCTGACCCCTTTGTAATAAGTACTTTGGTATTTAATTTAGCTGTTGACCCCGACCAGCGAGCTGCCTTGTCTATGATGACTGTTCTATTCCTTATCTTGGTGCTGCTTTTCATCAGGGTTTTCGTCCTTAAGAAAATCCGTGCCTTCTAATTAACCCAAAAATAAGACTAGCAAATCGCAAGTAAATCGTTTGTACCATTTATTGGGTGCTCGAGGATTCATTTGGCCGAAGTATTGCAAATAACGCACAATGTACCTCTTAGCAAGGGTAGGTACCTTACAGCGGTTGAGGCTGTCGTAGAAAATCCAGATTGGATCTTTATTTATGCGCCTGGAGCAGGCTCTAATATCTCTGACCCCTTTGCTATACATGCTGTTAATAAATTGGCAGACCAAAGGATATCTATTATTCGATTTCAGTTTCCGTTCTCTGAGCGAGGATCCAAATCTCCGGACTCAGAAAATGTATTATTAGAAAGTTGGGAATCGGTGGCAAACTCATTTAATAGAACAGATCAAAAAATTGTTATAGGTGGAAGGTCGCTAGGAGGCAGAATCGCTTCGAAATTAACTGCTAATGGATACAATGTTGATGCCTTGGCATTATTTGCCTATCCGCTCCATGCCCCGGCTTCCCCTGATTCTTTAAAGACAGAACATTTTGATGCAATTTCTGTTCCAACATTTTTTTGTTCAGGTACAAAAGACGCTTTCGGATCTCCTGAACAGCTAAAAACCGCATCCTCTATTATTAAAGGATCTTTACTTCATTTACTGGACAGTGCAGATCACGGATTCAGAGGGGGCAAAAAACGCACTCAAGTTGAAGTGTGGGACGAGGCCATAGAATCCTTTTGTGAATGGATGAAGACTTTAAAAGCTGATTAATCAGGCTCTTCGATTCTCGCTTTGGCTTGATGGAACGCAGGAACTACAACTTGATCCATTAACAGCCTGCCTTGCTCAATCTTGTTTATTATAATTGGATCAAGTGAATCTCCTGACCTT
>CAYMJY010000086.1:0-3252 GCA_964391355.1 uncultured Dehalococcoidia bacterium
CAAGGTTCAGCAATAATATATGCCATCGGTAAGCACAGCCTCCTGAAGGTAGAGCACGACGCTCTGGCCGGCGCATTCTAACGTTTTCGCGCCTATCTATGCAACGTCTTCACTTGCAGAAATTGAAGCGCTTGGTCCACCGGGGTTCTTTTTAATTGCCAGATTAACAAATGTTTCAGAGCGCTTGACTCCCCGAATTATCCCTATTTGAGACCTTAGAAACACAGAAAGTTCTTCGGGAGAGGGAAGGGCGACCCAAATAAAAATATCGTAAGCACCAGTTGTAATTGAAACGTATTGGACTTCGTTGAATTTGGCCATAGCAGCTGCTGCAGGTTCGACCTCGGCTGGGTCTACTTGAAGCCCTACAACAGCAGTCGTACCTCTACCCAGCTTTGAGGGATCTGGTATTGCCACAACTCTGATCACACCCGCTTTGATTAAATTCCGATATCTCCTACGAACAGTACCTTCACTAACGCCAATTTCAGTCGCCACCTCAGTGTTGGTAGCCCTTCCGTTTGCTTGCAGAATATTAATTAGTTGATAATCCAGATTGTCGAGTTCGTCCATATAGTCACACAAAAAAAATAAAATAAGTTTGAAATCAAGTATATATAGCGGGAAGTGTCAATAACAGCCCACTATGCGGGAAAGTATCACATACTTCTAGCTTGACGTCCTCTGGTTGCCTTGCTACTCTTTACCTAATCAGTCTTTGGAGTATTACATTGATCACAATAACGGAAACTGCCGCCGATAAACTTAAAGTTATACTTGATGAGGAAGGCCAGCCTGAGGCTGCACTTCGTGTGATTGTTGTCCCGAGCGGACAGGGCGCCCAGTATATGCTTGCGCTTGAAGACGCTCCTAAAAGCGACGATTTGGTAATGAGCGAAAATGGTGTTCGCGTTGTTGTGGACACTGATAGTTTGCCTCTGTTAGAGGGAGCTGAAATTGATTATGCAGATAGCCTTACGCGTAGTGGTTTTGTTATAAGTAACCCGAACATTGCTCCTACAGGTGGTGGGTGCGCATGTGGTGGAAACTGCGGATGTGGCGCTGCGCACTAGTTCAGTAGTATTAATATATAAAAAGAGGGCTATATGCCCTCTTTTTTATTTGTCGAGAAATACCTTAGACCCACTTCTTTGAGATTCAATCATAGCGTTAACAACTTTTATCAGTTGAAGTCCGTCTTGGCCTGTTGCCAAAGGCAACCCTTCACCTTGGATTGACTTGCTGAAGGCTTCAATTTGATCCACGTACAATGAAATTGAGTCATTGCTTCCGAAATCCATATTTTTGTTGACCGATTCTGACTGGACCTCTAATTTGCCTTTCAAAGTAGTATCAACACTGTCAAGTGATATTCCACTGCCAAGGCTGCCGTAAATGGAAACATCCTGGCTTGGCCAATCAGGATTGCGCCGGCTAGTAATAATTGAAGCTATTGTGCCTTTGTTAAATCGAATTAACATGGTAGCAATATGCTCTAAGCTAGCTTTTTCGCTATCGAACATGGACGAAATTTCACATATTTCGTCATCTAAAATGTAGCGAAGGAGATCGACACAATGAACACCAGTTGCCATCGTAACCCCGGCTCCTACCATCGAAGGATCTTCCCACCATTTTTGGTTATCTGGTCGATTTGGAGGAGCAATTTGTCCACGATTACCTCTGACCCAACTAACTTGAGCTAATGAAATTGTTCCTAGAATCCCTTCGGAAACTAGAGATCTTAAATACTGATGTGCAGGGTGCGCCCTAAGATGAAATCCTACTGCTAAGTTAACTTTAGAATTTTCACATGCCTCAATCATGTTTTCACCATCCCTTACAGATAGTGCCATAGGTTTTTCGCACAAAACATGTTTGCCGGCTATGGCAGATTTGATGGTTTGGTCTGCATGAAGATGATTCGGTGACGCTAGATATACTGCATCTACATTCTTGTCTTGTAGCATTTTTTCAAAGTCGTCATATGCTGCTGAAACGTTGTGTTCGTATGCAAAGGCTTTCGCTCGATTTAAATCACGGCTCACTACAGCTGATATATGGTTGCATTGGGATTTGTTGATAGCGGGCGCCATTTTTTGGTCTGAATGTCGACCAGTGCTGACAATAGCCCAACCTAAACTCGACATAACATTAGCCTTTATGATTCCCATTTGTTTCAATAGGTACTATTGGAACAAATGAATTCTGATAAATCTATACTTCATCTTCTTGGATGTACCTGTAAGCGGACAAGGCCGCTGCTATACCATCCCCAACAGCGTTACCCAATTGCCTATCAGAAAATTGACGGATGTCCCCAGCAGCAAAAACACCCTCAACGCTAGTACTCATTTGAAGGTTGGTAGTAACGTGCCCAGCGTGATCCAAGTCTACAACGCCTTTTAAATATTCACTTACGGGATGAAACCCTATATAAATGAACACTCCTTCAGTTGGCATTTCCTGTAAAGCATTTGTTTTAAGATTCCTTAGCATGACTGATGAGACATCCCCATTGCCACTAATTTCCTCTACTGTGCTGTCCCAAATAAAATCCATATTAGGCGTATTGAACGCTCTGTTTTGAAGTATTTTGCTAGCTCTTAATGTGTCACGCCTGTGTACCACTGTGACATTTTTGGCTAGTCTTGTTAAATACAGACCTTCATCCAACGCAGCATCTCCTCCGCCTACTACGACAACATCCATGTCTCTAAAGAAGTTGCCGTCGCACGTTGCACAGTAGGAAACTCCACGTCCTGCGAATTTTTCTTCTCCTGGAACTTCAAGCTTATTATGCTCTCCTCCAGTAGCGATTATTACAGTCTTTGAAGTATATTCGCGTTCGTCACCGATCACGCGCTTTAATTTATTTTTCACATCTAGTTCTATTATGGTGTCGTACTTGAATTCAGTTCCAAAACGCCTAGCCTGTTCTTCGTAAAGTCCTGCAAGCTTCGTCCCATCAATTCCTTCTGGAAAGCCAGGATAATTTTCAATATCACCTGTTTTTAAAATTTCTCCTCCCAGTGCCAATTTTTCGATTACCAAAGTTTTAAGCATGGCCCTAACCGAATAAATGGCTGCGGCAAGACCAGCAGCTCCACCTCCTACGATAACAACATCATATTCTGGCTCATTGGACATTTTGTGAAACTCCGGATGAAGATTGATTTTTAAGGCTCAATAGCAAATGCATTTGTGTATTCTAATTGTGCCATAGTTTAGGAACAACTAAGAGTCATTTAA
>CAYMJY010000087.1:0-3145 GCA_964391355.1 uncultured Dehalococcoidia bacterium
AAATAACGGGATCTTCACCCATGTAGGTGTGAAAGAAATCATTGGTATTCGGTACAAGGCCAACATGGCCAATCATCAGCCAGGCACGGCCGAAGATCTTCTCAAGTTCCTCTTGGTAGATTGCTTCATCTATAAAGATACTTGGGTCCAATCGACCAGTTTCCATATCAATAATATTGTATTTTTTCGATACCACGGTACAAAATCCTTAACGAATGTGAATGGTAGAGGCACGAACGCAAATTGAAGAATATTCAGTTGGTATGCGGTACCTCTAATTTTGTAAATACGGCTAGCCTCAGAATTGAGCCAGCGTACAGAACACGCGCATGGTACGCTTTAAATTCAAGCTTGCCAATACATTTTTATGAGCCAGAGATTGACAAATTCTACTTCAGTTGTAGTCTCGTACGACTTTCAAGTACAGGAGCAAACATGACAGAAATCACAGAAATGGGAACCAGTAGAACTATTGAAGCCGCTGGTATGACAGTTCACTACCACGATATTGGAGAGGGTGATCCTGTACTGTTTTTGCATTCTTATGGGCCTGGTACTACAGCTTGGATAACTTGGTGTCGCATCATAGACGAATTTTCAAAACATTTTAGGTGTATTCTGATGGATCTTCCCAATTTTGGAAGAACCGGCCCCATTATTTTTAACGAACCCATTCACAACCTTCAAGCTAGGACTGCACTGGCTTTAATCGATGCGTTGGGGTTGGAAAAAGTTTCAATTGTGGGTAACTCACAAGGTGGTCAAACAGCGATGGTTTTCGCAGCCCATCACCCAGAACGCGTGACGAAATTAGTCTTTGGGGGTGGCCATATTGTTACTGGTGGTGACAAGTATATGCTGGCCAACCGACCTTCTGAGGGAAGCAGGGCAACTAGAGAAACATTGGAGAGTCCCACAAGGGAGAATTTTGTTAGATACCTGAAAGTACATTTGGATGATCCCTCCATGGTTACCGACGAATTAATTGACTACATTTATGAAGTGCATAATGGCAATCCGGAACAAGCAGAGGCTCGTGAAAAGTCTGTCAGTACTTACTACGACCATTCTGGGGATATCGAAGCAATTACCGCCCCTACTTTGATAATTCATGGACGTTATGACCGCATGGTTGCTTTAGAAGTGAGCATTCAGGCTTTAGCCCACATTGATGATTCACGCTTGGTCGTCATTAACCACTGTGGTCATTGGACGCCATATGAAAAACCAGAAGAGTACACTTCCTTTGTACTACCATTCCTTCAGAGGAAGTAACTAGTCAGTAATAGTTTTACCTGCTGGGAAAAACAACATCTGGTTCGCAAACCACATCTATTACTGTGGGCACGCCAGAAGCTAATGCTTTTTTGATTGACGGCTCTAGCATTGAAGGTTCTTCGACTCTAATACCATCGCATCCTAATGCTCTGGCAATCTCTCCGTAGTTAAGATTGAGAAAGTTGTTGAAATCCACAACTGGCGAATTTTGCATCCTCTCTTTTTCCAATAGGTAACTACCGTTATTAAATACAACAACGACGATTGGGATATTAAGACGAGCCGCAAGTTCTAACTCTGGTAAATTCCCACAAAGCAAACCGCCATCACCCTCGAAGCAAATTACATGATGGTCGGGCGCAGCTAACTTGGCTCCAATTGCGAGGGATAATCCGGACCCTATAGCTCCAGTGCCTCTAGGAGTGATGAAATTAGGACCAGCATCTACAAAGCTGTGGCTAGTTGCCCACATAAACGGGTTGGAAGCATCTGAGACAAGTATGGATCCTGAGTCAATAAAGGGCTGGATTTCTCGCATAATCCTAGCTGGATGAATTGGAACTTCATCAGAGTTCATGGTCTTAGAATTATCAGCGTCCCAATTCTTCAGCTCTGATTCAATCTCGCCAGTTCTATTTGATGATGGCTCAAATGCAGCACCTATCAATGCCTCACTGATAGCTTTAATCGATAGCTTGGCATCTCCAATAACTCCCAATTCAGTCTGGTAATTCCTGCCGATTTCTTGGGTGTCTACGTCGATGTGAATAATCGTTGAACTAGGGTTAGGAACTTGCCATCCGCTAGTGGCCATCTCATTTGTTCTTGATCCGATTAACAAAACGACATCTGAGTCTTTCACGATTTTGTCAGCAATACGAGCTCTGCCTAGATTGCCACCTACGACGCTCCCCGTGGGACCTAAGCTTAATTTGTGGCGTTCAGGGAACCCACCCTTCCCAGATATGGTAGTTGCTACTGGGAACTGCCCAATTTCTGCAAGTTCAAGCAATTCATCCCATGCCCTTGATAAAATCACCCCTCCGCCAGAAACAATACACGGTCGCTTAGCAGACATTAAAATTGACGCAGCTTTAGAAATCGAATCAGGATTGGGCGCTATCCTATTAGCTGGGTAAGACGAGAAATTCGGATCAAAAACAGCAGGATTTGAGACCATTTGAGAAGGTGAGGGAGTAGTAGCAGCCCCTCTTAGATTAACAATTACCGGACCTGGTCTACCAGTTGTTGCAACTTGAAATGCCTTAGCCAGCATTTCCGGAGCATCTTCAGGGTCATTAACGTCAGCTATCCATTTTGAAACCGGTTTGAATAGTGCAATTTGATCTTGCGCATACAACGCGTTTCTGCCTTCGTTTTCCCTTGGAACACCATCGTTGAGTACTATAACGGGAACGGAAGACTGCCATGCTTCGGCGAGTCCAGTCATGACATTGGATGTCGCTGCACGATGCAATGTCATCACTCCGGGTTTTCCACTAACCCTAGCGTAACTGTATGCCATCAAAGCTGCTGATGACTCATGATGAGCTGGCACTGGTAAGATTTTTGATGGATCAAGCTCTGGGTACAAACGCATTCCGAATAGGTGAGTTACCCCATATCCGACCAAGGCTTCAGCCAACTTCGCGTATATATGCTTTTCACTCATTAAAAACCCCTGATATCGATATTTTTTAACTTATATGATTCTATAAAATTGTTGAAGAGCCGTATTGAATTATTTTTTTGTTAAAAGATGTGCATCAAAGTTCTAAAAAACGTTGACACTTTGAGCGTACGGAAATATCGTACACGGATCATCATGAGGACTTGTGTCCGTATGAGGAGGCGCAAATGCCAGGAA
>CAYMJY010000088.1:0-3067 GCA_964391355.1 uncultured Dehalococcoidia bacterium
CTGGGGTTGGTTTCGCTAGCTCTGGTGGTTGTGTTGGTGTCGGTGTATATGTCGGTGTTGGTGTAGGCGCTAGCCCTTCAATTTTTGCCACTTCCGTACCAGATTCGCCTGAGCACGAAATTATTGTTAATAGCATTAGACCTAAAGCAATTTGCTTAATCATGATCTGGTAACTCCAAGAACCAAGAACAATGCAATTAAAACGAAATAGCTGTATAGATTGGTGACCCCCCCGAGACTCGAACTCGGAACAAGCTGATTAAGAGTCAGCTGCTCTGCCAATTGAGCTAGGGGGCCTGCCACATTTCTTAAATGTTAGGTTGATAGCCCTAGCTAGTCAACGGACATTCGAAGTCGTTGACTAGCTAATTTCGTAAGTCTAGACTCGATCGTACCCGAGGTAAATTTCAAGTTACAAACCCTTGGGTCAATAATGAACCCACCATCACAAACCACAGATAAAGATAGTAATTCCCTCTCAGCAAGAAAGCGCTGGAATAATACTTTTTCAGCATTCAAATATAGAAACTTTCGCCTTCTATGGATCAGTACGTTGTTCATTAGTGGTGGAAACTGGGTTCAGCAAATCACTTTAGGGTGGTTAGCTTTGGAATTAAGTGGGTCTGCATTAAAAGTGGGTATAGTGCTGGGACTCCGGGCGGGACCTATGTTGCTTGCTCCAATTTCAGGAGCAATTGTGGACAGGCTTGACCGAAGGAAATTACTGCTTGTTGATCAATTTATACTTGCCGCCCTTGCGCTAATATTTGCAAGTTTAGTTTTATCCGATGTTGTAGTGATGTGGCACCTTTATGCCTTTAGTGCTGGTACGGGAATTGCGTGGAGTATTAATAACCCCGTCCGCCAAACACTCGTAGGTAATTCAGTCCCGAGGCACACCTTAATGAATGCGGTTGCACTTAACTCTATGGCATTTAACTCAACTCGAATATTCGGTCCTGCTGCTGGTGGATTACTAATCACATTTTTTGGACCAGGCATAAACTTTTTGATTCAGGGAATTTTTTATGTTGCTGTGATGATTATGATGTTTCCTTTTCGGGCCGAATATGAAACAGATCACTCAGCTGTTAAAGATGAATCTATACTTATGAATGTGAGAGAAGGGTTTCGGTATGTCCTTAACAACCGTACCGCTCTAACTATCATACTAGTCACTCTAATCCCCACACTGACAATGATGTCTTTTGTTATGACCTTGATGCCAGTTTATGCTGTTGAAGTTTTGGGGCAAGAACAAGGTGAAGGCTGGGTTCTTGGCCTCTTATTAACCGCGACAGGCATTGGAGGATTTCTTGGGACACTGTTGCTAGCAGCATTTAGCAACATTAAATCAAAAGGTAAATTGATAATTTCTGGGCTTTTTATAAGTTCCATATCTATCCTCCTAGTATCACAAGTCAACGTTCTATGGATGTCTATGGTGATACTAATCTTCATCATGGGTGCACAAATGGTAGTCATGACAACTAATAACTCTGTCCTGCAAATGACAACTCCTGATCACATGAGAGGAAGAGTGATTGGAGTCTATATGATGGACATTGGAATGATGCCTTTGGGAGGTTTAATCGCTGGAACTATAGCTGATTTATTCAGTGTGCAAGCTGCACTAATTACTGGCTCTTCGGTCGCTCTGATTCTCGTCATTTTAATAACATTCCTGAATCCTAGCTTTAGAAAACTGACAGTTTAGGCAGTAATTGCTTGATTGACCGAATCGATCAAAAGGTTATCTTGGTGTGGTAGCACCGTTCTTAAGTCTAAGACCACTTGCTCATTGTCGATTCTAGCCAGAACGGGGTGCTTACTAAGCCTTAATGCCTTTGCAAATCCGTCGGCAGTCATTTCAAGTGCAGCATGGTCGAAACAAAGCAACTGGGTTGGTAGAGTGTCTCCGGGCAAGCTGCCACCTCCGACAGTAGATTCGCCTGAGATAACAGTCGATTGGGCATGAATCGCTTTTGCAACTTTAGTAGCTCGGTTTTTAATTTCTTCAGACGTTTGGGATATCATTTGCCAAACAGGAATCTTGCTCGTCGCTTCACCTTTTATGTAATGAAGCAAAGTGGCATTTAAAGCAGTGAAAGTCAACTTATCAGCCCTAAGAGCGCGAGCTAGTGGGTGATTCGAAAGTTTTGTTATTAGTTCAGATTTCCCTAAGACCAAGCCGGCTTGAGGTCCACCTAATAATTTATCTCCAGAGATGAAAACTAAATCTGCCCCTGCTTCAATACTCTCTTGAGGAGTCCATTCATGAAGAAGTCCATATTCCGTTGTTTCTAACAATGCACCACTTCCCAAATCATGAAGAAGAGGAATGGACTTATCTTGTGCTACTTCTGATATTTCCTGAATCGTCGGTTGATGTGTAAAGCCTACAACTTTGAAATTACTTCGATGAACGATCAAAATTGCTGCAGTATCGGAAGTAATGGCTTCTGCATAATCATTCGCGTATGTACGATTTACTGTACCAACCTCAACCAATCGTGCTCCACTTTGCAGTAAAACATCAGGTATCCGAAATCCTCCTCCAATTTCACTTGCTTCGCCCCTAGCAACAATCACTTCACGACCTGAACCGATAGCAGAAATACCCAAAAGAATTGCACCAGCATTGTTGTTTAAAACTATAGAATCTTCTGCTCCAGTCAGCTCCCTCAGAAGTGTGGCAACAGATCTGTTACGTAGCCCTCTTTTGCCGTCAGATAAATCCAGTTCAAGATCAGCATAGGAAGCAGCTGAAGACAAAGCTTGGATTGTTTCAAGAGATAGAGGCGCACGTCCTAGATTAGTGTGTAAAACAACACCGGTTGCATTAATGACAATTTCTGGCCATGGTTTTCTGATGGAACTGCAGTTCAAGGATACTCCAGCAGCAATATCGCTAACTGTTGGTGCTGGCAATCCTCTAGCAATTCGAGATCGTGCGAGTTCGATTTGCTCTCGCACAACTCGAACTATAAATTCATGTGAAAATTCCTTGAGTAATTCGAAAACTAATGGATCTTCCAGAACCTTATCAACGCTGGGAAGTTTTTTA
>CAYMJY010000089.1:0-3044 GCA_964391355.1 uncultured Dehalococcoidia bacterium
TTGATGCCATAGAGTCGAAGGCTTCACGCGTAGTTATCTCGCTTTCAAAAATTTTGGTTTGGCTTTTCTTTAGCTCCACAAATTCAGAATTCTGAATTACCGTAAAGAACCAAAGAGCGACTAAAGCAATAGAAAGTGCTGCAATGTAAAATCGAAAACTTTTAGTCAATTGTTGATTCTATTCCGTTAACGCAACTGCCAAGAAAAACGACCCATGCTAGGAAATATAACGATGAAAAAATCAAAGTATTACGCATCATAAGTTGGCGACGTGTCAGTTGCATAATAAGCGTAACAACACCAACTACAAGAGCAAGGAAACCTGCGAAAGCACTCGCAAGGAGCGTGAGCCACCTCCAAGCATCTCCACCGAACAAGGATAGAAGCGCAAAAATAATTGAAGCAACAGGCGCTAAAACCAGAATCACCAATCTGGAATCCTCTTGACTTGATGGTTGTTGTTCACTCATACGTTACCTCCACTAAGCTTCATGCTCAGATCATAAAGCCCGCTTTTCCTTGGTACAAGTTTTTGTTTAATCTGCAGAAGCAAAAGTAAAAAGCCTATTTGATGACTGTAGGGCTATGAGTACTATTTCAAATTTTGACTTAAACTCGGCTACAATTTCTTTTCCACCAAGGCTGCCTTCATATCTTGATGCAATAGAAATCAACCGATCTTCAATATCACCTTTTAAAAACTCAGCATCGCCGCTAACAGTCACATAGCGATAAGGTTGACTTTCTGACGCTATCGAAAGTGTCAACTTTGAGTCTTTTGATAGGTTTTTTACTTTTACTGAGTTAGCAGGCGCAAAAACATAAAAACAACCATCTACAAACTCATACCAAACTGGAACTGAGTGAGGATAACCGTTTTCAGTGTTTGTAATGAAGTGCGCGATGTTGGGCAGGGATAAAAATTCATTGAATTGGATCTCGCTCATTTGTGTCATTTGTCGCCTCAGAGAATCTAAATTTGTTTTTATCAATGATAAGGTCTTATAAGTCAAATTTCTTCGGTGAAATCATGCAGCAAAGAGCATTTGGGAGATTGGGCCCTGTTAGCAGTTTGACTCTTGGTGGTGGCGGACTTGGCCAATTATGGGGTTCCACTACTCGAGAAGAGTGCATTGCGACAACCTTAGAGGCCGTAGAATCAGGAATTAATTTACTAGATCTAGCACCTGTGTATGGAAATGGTGAAGCAGAGATTGTTATTGGACAGGCGTTTAATGGCAAAATCCCAAAGGATGTTCGGATCACCACCAAGTGCAATTTGGTGGACAAGCCTAAAGAGAGTATTTACGAGATATTAGAGGAAAGTCTCATTGATAGCTTAAACCGCATGCAGGTTCCATCAGTTGATATATTTTTTCTCCATAATTGGATAATCAATGATTTTGAAAGTGAATATCTTAGAGGAACCAAACGCAATGTTTTCGAAGAGTACGTGGTTCCTGCGTTTGAAAAAATTGTTACACAAGGGTTATCAAAAGCGTGGGGTATCACAGGTATAGGTGATCCAAGAATCTTGATAGAGTTACTTGATTCGGGATGCAAACCCGACTTCATTCAAATTGTAACCAACTTACTTGATTCACCTGGAGGACTAACGTTCCCAAATGTGGATCCTCGACCTAGGGAAATAATATTAGCTGCCCAGCGTGCGGGAGTTCCTATTATGGGAATTCGAGCAGTCCAGGCGGGTGCACTGACTAGCAAAATAGATCGCGATCTACCTTCTGATCACCCAGAATCTCTGGACTTTGCAAAAGCAGAGGGCTTTAGGCGTTTAGCACAAAATTTGGGAATGGCCCCAGCATTTCTGGCACATCAATATGCTTTATCAATGAAAGGTCCTGCTACTGTGGTGTTAGGCGTAAAGAATCGAGAAGAATTGAGAGAGTGTATATTGGCTGAGCGAAGTGGTGTTTTGGATGAAGGAATAACCGAACAGATTCATGCCGCAATCTCAGGAATCTGAATTATTCAGCGTTGCGAAAATCGAAACATCATTTTCGGGCATGAAAATTTCAATTTGGTTACCTTGCTGAGTATGAATTTCCCCGGCACTTTCAATTGTCCAAGTAATTGATTGCCCTGAAGAGCTTTTTAAATTTGATATAATTGTTATCCCAGTCTCGGGTTCATAATAGCCTGATCCAGTACCACCATCCACATTTAGCTCATAGTTATGGGGTGTTCCTCGTTCCTGAGCCAATAGCCAGTTTAAAACCTCTGGATCACTGTAAATTTCGTTCCACCCATTATGCTTTCCATCCACTATTGTAGTGAATCGAGCGTATGTACTTTGAGCATTCAATGCTTCCGCCATTTCCACGGCCATAGGGTAGGAGGAAACAAGGTCTGAGTCACCATGAAAAATCCAAATTGGTAAATTTTCTAATTGCGGCGCTAAATCCAAGTAAGAGTAAGGAATGTGGTGGCTTGATAGAGGCATTATTGCGGCAAATGTATCTATCAAGTCAGACGCAACAATATATGTGCCTCTACCACCCATGCTTAAACCGGTTAAATATATTCGGTTATGATTAATTCGAAGATTTGCATTCGTTTCATCAATAACATCTTTTATTTTTCTGGGATCCCAATCTATCTCGACTTTGACAGGAGCTAAAAGTATGGAGGGTTCAGAAAGAGATTTCGAAAAATTCGATAATTGCCACAAATTGTTTGATACTTTCCCTCCTATTCCTCCGTGTAAAAAAATAATCAAGGGGTAAGAGCGAGAAGTTTCTGAATACTCTTTAGGAACGTTAACGACGAACTCATACCCCTTACGCATGCCTACTGAAACTGACTTGAGACTTTCCAGTTTTTCAAGCAATTGGTTGTCTTCTGCTTCTTTTTCAAATATTTGAAGTAATGATTCCCCCTCAGAGGTAATCTCGTATTCTTTTGCATTCAATTTCTTTACAACAACCCAGCCATCCTTGAAATCTTTATTCCAAGAATGATTTGCATATTCGACAATGGGTTTTTGCTTTTTTTCTAATTCCTTTTTGGTATCTGTGCTTTTG
>CAYMJY010000090.1:0-2938 GCA_964391355.1 uncultured Dehalococcoidia bacterium
TTGCGGCATTATCTTTTAGTGTTGCTGGAGCAATCATGCTACCTGCCAGCCCTGCGTGGGGATGGTTTCTAGACCGCTTCCCTGCCCGTTTAGGTTTTTTGGTAGCAGCATTAGTCGTAGTTATATTTACATTGTTAACCTTGTTTGCACATTCCGCTTTGATGGTTATACCCATTGGAATATCTATGGGTATAGGCTTTGGAGGTTTTGGAATGGTACAAAGGGTGATTTATGCAAATTATTTCGGGAGGCAATCCGCTGGAACAGTCCTTGGGATGGCTGTGCCATTAATGGCAATTGCTCAAGGTTTGGGAACAGTAGCCGCCGGAGTAGCATTTGATATATTTGGTGATTATGTAGCTGTTTTTAGCTTGTTTGCGGTGTTGGTTGTTATTTCAATTGGTGTTATGTACAAAGTCAGTCCTCCTATAAGAATTTGAATTAAACTATCATTAAAATATGATAGCTCTGTTAGTTATCGTTCCATAGGATCATTTGATCAAGGAGAAAACATGGATGTTAATTTGAATGGGAAAGTAGCATTAGTAACAGGGGTTGGCCCTAACATTGGGGGTGGTCTCGCACTAATGTTGGGGAAATATGGTGCAAAAGTAGCTTGTAATGACATTCGGCCAGAGGTAGCGGAGGCAACTGTTAAAAGGTTGGAAAGGAATGGTGTTGAAGCCATTGCGGTACCAGGTGATGTGTCAGATGAAGAACAGGTTAAAGCTTACGTCCAGAAAGTCGTCGATACCTGGGGACAAATTGATATTTTGATCAACGGAGCAGGGATTGATGGCGGTGCAAGCGTCCTTGATTTTGAAATAGAACGATGGAATCGGCAAATATCTGTGAATTTGACTGGGTATTTCTTAAACACCAAATGGGTCGGAAGGCAAATGGTGGAAAAAGGAATACGCGGCAGCATAATCTGTTTAGCTTCTACTGCTGGTTGGCAAGGAAGGGCCAATAGCATTGGTTATTGCTCAAGTAAAGGAGGAATAATTCAATTTGTTCGAGCTTCAGCAATGGACTTAGCACCATATGGAATAAGAATTAATAGTTTCACTCCTACTGCTACGCAAGTAGATAATCCAGAGGTCATAGCAGCGAGAGGTGACAACACTACGAACCAATCTGGTGGTGGCCCTGGGGGACGCGGCATGGGAGTTCCAAACATGCCAGGGCAGACACCTAGAGCTAATGCGGGTGGGCAAGATGATCAACCTCATAAGACCGGAGGATCTGCAGACTTTGCTTCTATGTCTCCTCTCGGTGAACTTCCAACTCCAACAGATTACGGGCATGTAGTAGCTTGGCTCTGTTCGGACTATGCAAGGTTAATTACAGGAAGCGATTACACGGTTGACTCTGGAGCTCTTGCGAAATACTGGCCTTACGTTCCTCCAGCAGAAAAAGTAGGACCACTGCCGCTAATAAAGATGGATGTCACTGAATAAATTAACGCACGCCTAGAGGAATCTAGGCGTGCATTAATTACTATTAAGCCCAATCGCCTTTTAAGAAACTGAGGACGTGAGAATTGTACTCTTCAGGCTTTTCAAACGGTGACCAGTGACCCGTATCTCGGAGCACTATTAATCGAGAATTAGGTATTAGGTTCAAAGCGTTAATCCCAATCTCGAAAAGACAAGTTCGATCATTTCTACCCCAAATAATTAGAGTTGGAGCTGTAATATTCATAATGTCTCTACTGTGATCATACGGCACGCTATATGATTTACTTCTCGCTTCAGTGATATCTGGCCTGGCAGTATGCATATGCAGTAAATAATCAACTAATTCATCTGTGATCAACTCTTGATCCACAATATGTAACTCTAAATACCTTCTAAAGTTTTCACGAGTAGGATTCGCTCCAGCTTCCCTCGACGCCCTAATTCCTTCTTCTTGTTTATTAGCGAGCAAATATTCATTGGGGTATCCACCACTGGTTCCAATATGACCACCACCCCAAACTAATTTCTTGATCCGGTCAGGAAAGAGATACGCAAATGTTAGAGCTGATTGACCTCCTTGAGAGTTCCCCAAAATATGAGCCTTTTCAATTCCTAATGCATCCATCAGTGCCAATGCTGTTTTCGCCTGAAAAATATGCTGTGTCTCTTCGTATACCACCGGCCCGCTTTTTGTGTAATTTGGCAAATCCATGGCTATACACCGGAAATGCTTAGAAAGTTCTGGGAAATTCTTGTGAAAAGTTATCCACGCTGTCGTACCGGGTCCGTATGAATGCAACATGATCAAGGGCTCACCTTCACCAATGTCATGGTAATGAACATTCATCCCATGTGCCTCAATAACTTTGGACGTATTTTCTTCTGTGATTGTTGATGCTGTAGTCATACCGTCTCCTTGCTTTTATGCTTGCTCTTATGATCATTTAGTACTGAACAAATTTCGGTCATTATAATAGGATTTCTCACCAAAACACCTATAGACTGGCCAAATCAACTAAAACGTATAAATTAATGTATCAACCTGAGGTGCTTTAGGTGGAATATTCAAATCTTGGAAAAACCGATATCAATGTTTCAAAAATCTGTCTAGGTTCTGCTTTATTCGGCCTAGCACCAGTTGAAAGAGAAGTGAATCGATTGGTTCATCTTGCAATTGATTTAGGTGTTAACTTTTTTGACTGTGCCAATTCTTACGGTAATCGAGAAAGCTTTGATCGACCAGGATTGCCCACATTCGACCAACGAAAGTCGGCAGAAGAATTGCTCGGAAATGCGTTAAAAGGTCGAAGGAATGAAGCGGTAATAGCAACAAAGTTAGGTGAACAATCAGGTTTAAATCCCACTGACAAAGGGCTGAGCAAAGAGCAAATTTTTAAACAGGTTGAAATTTCTTTGGCAAGGCTAGGTACTGATTACATAGATATCTACTATGCACATCATCCTGATCCTGAAACACC
>CAYMJY010000091.1:0-2724 GCA_964391355.1 uncultured Dehalococcoidia bacterium
GAAAGTACCCAGTGTTATTATTTCCAGATGCTTTTACGAGAAAAAATTTCTCAATTGATGCGATTGGGTATAAAAAGAGCAATGGACGAAGGTCAAATTCCAGTTGTTTCGATTGATGAACCCATTGTTGAAAGACCTTCTAACCCCGAGCACGGAGACTTTGCGTCTTCATTACCTTTACGTATATCACGCTCGGTTAGAATTGCACCTTTAGAGATTGCAAAAACCCTACTACCCTTTATTGATTCAGATGAGGCAGTTGAGGAAATTTGGATACAGCCACCTGGATTTATTAATTTTCGCCTAAAAGATGAATGGATCCTTCGAAAAATCGATGAGATTTTGGCAAACCGTCTGTCCTTTGGGAACGTGGATACGATGGCGAAACAAAAAGTGCAAGTAGAGTTTGTGAGTGCTAACCCAACGGGCCCTTTGCATGTTGGAACTGCTCGAGGGGCAGTTCTCGGGAGTACTCTGGCCAATATTCTCGAAGCAGCTGGGTGCGAGGTTGAACGCGAGTATTACATCAACGATGCTGGTTTACAAATCAGGCTATTTTATGAATCAATTTTTGTTCGATATGCACAGGAAATAGGGAAAAGTGATGAAAAACTTTCAGAAGAAGGCTATCAGGGACAATACATTGTAGATTTGGCTAAAGAATTGATTCAGGAACAAGGGGATAAATTCTTACAAGTTGACAGGAATGAAGCAGTTACGCTCATTGGGGAAATAGGTTTGCAGAAAATGCTTCACAACATACGCACCGATCTGGCTGGAATACAGGTTGAGTTTGATAGCTGGTTTAATGAGAGCGTGTTATTTACTGGTGGACAATATCAATTGATATTGGATTTATTGGAAGAAAAAGGTTATACGGCTGAGCGTGACGGTGCACTCTGGTTTACTTCAACAATTTTGGGTGAAGATAAAGATAACGTTTTGATAAGAAGTAATGGACAGCCGACTTATTTCGCATCAGATGTGGCGTACCACTACGATAAATTTATTACTAGAAATTTCGACAAAGTCATAAATGTATGGGGAGCTGATCATCAAGGACACGTAGCAAGAATGAAAGCAGTAATGAGTGCTTTGGGAGTAGATCCTGATCGGTTAACAATTCTGATTTCACAGCTCGTGACTTTGAAGAAAGGACAAGAAACAGTTAGAGCTTCAAAACGTACTGGGGAATTGATCACTCTCCGTGAATTGGTTTCTGAAGTGGGATCAGATGCATGTCGGTATTTCTTTCTATCCAGAGCAGCCGATAGTCAGATGGAATTTGACATGGAATTGGCTTTGAAGCAATCATCTGAGAATCCGGTTTATTATATTCAATACGCTTATGCAAGAATTGCTGGGATTTTAAGACAAGCCCGGGATAAAGGAATTGAGTGGGATAATGCCGAATTAGCTTTTCTAACACATGAAGCTGAAAGCGCACTTGTAAGAAAAATGCTTCAGTTACCCGAAGTTATTGACACTAGTGCTCAAAAAATGACTCCTCAGGCGTTAGCTCGTTATTCCAACGAATTAGCTGCTTCATTCCATTGGTTTTATGACAACTGCCGTGTCATTTCAGATACAGCTGATACAAAAAATATGGAGATTACTAAGGCTAGATTGAAGTTGATAGATGCTGCGAAGGTCGTGCTTGAACGTTCGCTTAAGATCATGGGCATGAATGCGCCAGAAGTGATGTGACATAAATCATGGTGCTGATACTATTCGTATCCACCTGAGCCTTCCGATTCTTATCTTAGAATCTTTACTGATATCAATAACTGAATTTTCAACACGCTTTCCGTTAACCGAAATAGCCCCCTGCTTTATTAACCTTATGCCTTCGCTACGGCTATTTATTATGCCTGCATCAGTGGCGATTTTAGGCAGATCGATTATAAGAGAGGTGGTTCCAAATTTTACTACTCCAGGAGTATTAGCACTTACGGTTACTTCCAGGATACCTTGAGGCTCACCGCCTTTTTGCACCACAGTGACAAAATCTTCACTAGCTTTCACTCCTTCTTCTGGTCCATGAAATTCGGAGGTTAGAAGCAGAGCAAGATTTTTCTTGAGATTCATTAAGCTGGAAGATTTTGTTTTAAACGCTTCTCTTATTCGCTTGAGATCTTCTTCGGATATATCAGTTAACAACTCGTAATATAAAGGCACAATCGAATCGGGGATTGACATTAATTTTCCGTACATGTCTTTTGGCGGATCTTCCAAAGCGATATAGTTTCCGAGGCTTTTGCCCATGCGGCGCACGCCGTCAGTACCAGGCAAAATAGGAACAAGGAATACGTGTTGAGGGTTTTGATTATTTTTCTCTTGTAGATCTCTGCCAACTAATAAATTAAACCGCTGATCTGTACCACCAAATTCAACATCTGCATTAACAACAAGTGAATCATAAGCTTGCATTAGAGGGTAAAGTAGTTCGACTATGCCAATTGGATTTTCAGAAGAATATCTCAATGAAAAATCTTCACGATGTAAAAATTGATTGACTGTAAACTGTGCGCTCAATCTTAGAATATCTCCCAAGCCGAATCCCTCAAACCATTCGCTTTGGTACCGAATCTCCGTATTTTTCTCATCTACGACTTTGAAGAACTGGCGCATATATGTTTCAGCATTCGCGTTTACTTCGTCGGATGTAAGCATTGGTCTTGTTGCTGACCTGCCAGACGGATCACCAATTCGAGCAGTCCAATC
>CAYMJY010000092.1:0-2658 GCA_964391355.1 uncultured Dehalococcoidia bacterium
GATCATCAGCTCCTGAAAGAATATTCTTAATATCCTCACGGCCTTTCGTGATCGTGGCAATCGCAGAGTCACTCGCAGGAAGCCTTCTGTGCAATTCATCTGGCGAAAACAGCGGACGCATTTGCCGAATGTTCACATTACTTATGGATTGCTTCATGCAAATCCTTTCTAATGTCTCAGTAGAGACGGTTATAGCTTACATCAATTTAAAACTGTAAGTTTGCGACACAGGTTAAAATCCCTTGCAACTAGCTACTCAATGAGAACGTTAAGTTGCTGGATGCTCTGGTTGGAATTCGCTTATGAATTCGGTTTGGTTGTAGAACGAAGGTTCTGAGCGCCCTTTTTGTACACATTGACGATTTGGTCTTTCGTGCGATCAGTGTTAGCAAGGAGCAACACTCGTATCACTGAAGGAGTTCCATGGGGAACTGGGATTTCATGCGAGCTAATTAGAGCCGTCTGCTCCCATCCCAACCGAACACGAGCGGCTACAGCGGGGAAAGTTGCATTTAGGTCAGTGGTTGTAGTAAAAAAAACGGCAGCTACCGACTGTTCTTCCAGAGAATTCTCTATAACCATTTCCCGTAACAATTCCTCAGTTGCATCTAAAATTGCACCTTCGGAGTTGCTATCGGCAGTAGTTGCGCCTCTTATACCTAAACATTCGCTCATGTTTGCCCCTTAACGAAGTTCGATTTACGAAATTCCTAGTAGCTCTCTCACGTATTCGCCTGCCTTTTCAGGTTTAGTTCCAGAAGGCGCAGAGTCTATCACGTTGATCATTTGAGTGCCGACCACAGCACATTCGGCAAACTTGCTAAGAGCTTCTACATGATTTCGCTGTGAGACACCAAAACCTACGGCTAATGGTAAAGAGGTTTCCTCGCGCACTCTGTCTATAAAAGTTTTTAAATCTGCTGGCAGATCGGACCTTATCCCTGTAACCCCAGCAACTGAGACACAATAAATAAACCCAGTTGCGTTGTTACATGCTTTCAGAATTCGTTCGTGTGAGCTCGTGGGTGCAAGTAAGGAAATGAGTGCAAGGTTGTTGGAATCGAGTGATTTGCGCATGGACCCCGCCTCTTCTGGAGGCAAATCCGGAATGATCAAACCTTGCACTCCAGCTAGAGCACATTCTGAAGCATATTCCTGAATTCCGAATGAAAGTATTGGGTTGTAATAACCCATAAAAATAAGTGGCAGTTTTACGCCTGCTTCTCGTATTTTCTTGACAGTATCTAAACAAAATTTAGTATTAACGCCATTGCCTAATGCCCTGTAACTGGCAGATTGGATAGTCGGACCATCTGCTAGTGGATCTGAGTAAGGAACGCCAAGCTCTACGATAGATGCACCAGCCTTTTCGAGCTCAACTACTATCGGAACTGTGTCATCCAGACCAGGAAATCCCACAGTGACGTACGGAATTAGTGCGATTCCATGAATATTGCGAGAACTAATGATTGCATCAGCGATCATTTTGGAGCCCGACGGAATCTGTGTGTCCAATATTATTGCCCCTGAACGAAATAAGTATGTGTAGAATAGATGCTTAGGCGGTTCATGTCAGCATTAATGCAGTAAAAGCTAAGCTATTCTGGCACATGTGAGCAAAGAAAACCGGCCAAATGGACCGGACATGTATATAAATAGCTCCAAAAATAATCCCACTTACAAACGCTGGTACCAGTAGCCCTAGTGACATGTGTGCAGCAGCGAAAAACCCTGCACTCAAAATCAGCGCAGGCCATTTCCCAAGGCTGAATTCTATCCCTTGTAAGGCAAAGCCTCGATTAAAAACCTCCTCTGAAAAAGGTGCTCCTAGTGCCAATACTACAAAAATCAAGACTAGAAGGATTAAAGGAGAATCGTCTTGAAGCCCCAGTTGTTGTTTCAGATCTGGAGGAAGCAGATCTGGAGCTAATGATCCAGCAATTGAAGCATAAATGACGCTTGTTACTAAACTCAAAAACAATGCTACAAAAGTCCAACGCAGAGTAGTCGGCCAATCAATAGATTTAAAACCTAAGGATTTCAGAGGTGAATTTGTTTTAAGTGGACCAAAATAAATCGCGAGGCAAAGCATAATGACTTGTAAAATTAGAGTACTGAAAGAGATTAAAACTGGTGATCTTTTCTGCTCCAGTGCATTTGCACTCTCTGGATTATTGAAAAACACCACCACGACCCAACTGATAAATAAAAACGCGACAACCAAGGCGGCTATAGCCATAATGACGTTTCTGCTGCCCCAATTTACATAATGTGAGTTTTGATCCGATAGTTTCATGTACGTGAGTTTAGGTCAAAAATTAACAAGTAAAATTAGTTTAGAATCATGCTAGCAGCGCATAACGGAGCCTTGCAAGTCACATTTTCGAGTTTGACAAAAAGCCTTGTAAATTGTATAATATTGCCCAATATTCAACTGCTTTGATGAGGAGTAGTAAAGGATTTACTGGTAACAGAGAGCCGACTGCACGCTGAGAGGTTGGTGCCAAGAGTCCTTGAACTCGCCTTTGAGCGGCTAGCCTGAATTTTAAGGGCGGCGGTTACGCACCGATATAGCGTTCTGAGTGCCTCTGTTATAGATAGAGGAACAAGGGTGGTACCGCGGGTTAACCCGTCCCTTTGGGGGCGGGTATTTTTTTT
>CAYMJY010000093.1:0-2632 GCA_964391355.1 uncultured Dehalococcoidia bacterium
ATAACCAGTGACATCATTTTTGACATCATTTATTTAAAACGTCTCAGGACATATCGACATTAACCCATGTCAGCCCATAAGCTAATAATTAAAGCTATTAAGTAATGTATTAATAGGTACCAGTAGAGTCCAGAATAGACCATGAAATACAGGGTCAAGTGATTCGTAAACAGCAGGTCGACAGTTCAATCCTGTCCGGTGGCTCCAGTATTCTAAGGCTAAAAAGTACCTAAAGGAGAGAAGAATGGGCAAAGGTCAAGATGCAAAAAAAACTGTTAAAAAGACTGCTGTAAAAACTTTAAAAGAAAAACGTATCGCGAAAAAGGATAAGAAAACGGCATAGTTATCAGTTTAGTTTTCAAAACATAGCTTTGCGATTTTATTGATGGTATTCCACTGATTAATATCGATAGGAATATTTGGGGCTGAAAGCGATAGTAGTCCTGATCTCATAGACCTAGCAAATTCAATTTCTATACTGTAACCAGAGGGGTTTCCATGTAGGCTTTGAACTTTAATGTCACCTAATTTAAATGAAAGCGCGTTAATTTCAGGATCTTGGGTAAATTTATTTGCTAAATTCTCACCATTATTATTAGATTTCCAAACAATCGAAGTGACCTTACCAAAAACAGGGAAAAGTTTTTTCCTTACTGAACTTACTTCAAAAGACCCCTCCTTAGAATGAGAAGTTACTGCTGGAACTGCAAAGTAATTCCACCATCTTGGGGGAGAATTCTTACCCCCAGGTTTTTTGACTATATTTATATATTTGATTGGCGAATCAGAATTGATTTTTATGACACCTAAGCTTCTTCTATGCCATGGGTTAAATAACTTTTCTTCAATCATCCCTCGTTCAGCTAAAGTGCAATCTACATTTATAGCTAAAAGATTTTTGCAGAGATTATCTCTAGTTTTATCTCGAATTATTTCTCTCAAATTCATTATCTAACTCCTCTCAAATATTACCTATTATTCAAAATTAAAATTGAAAATAGCTTCTGCTCAAGGGATTAACCTCCCGGTAGGCTACCCCTGCTATCCAGATAGGTGTAAGCAAATAGCCCAAGAGTAAAAAGACCAATTACTGCAATGATTATCGCGGTATAAAAGAATGTTCTCATAACGCCCCATTACCTAAGGTTAAAGTGTAGTTAGCCCAAATGAGCCGGTTTATCACCAATCTCTGCCATCTTTTTCCCCAATTCGGCCTTCATCATTTCTACAATCTCCTGGTACACAGGTTCGGAAAAAACGTTAAACAATTCCAATGGATCCTTCTCACAGTCAAAAAGTTCCCATTCAGTATCTTCACCGCCCTGGTCGGTACCAGGAAGGCCGTAACCCTCGTTATACCAGTAGATTAGTTTGTATTTCTGATTGCGAATACCATAGTGAGCATAGGCATTGTGATTCGGATCACGGTGCATCCAATAACGGTGGTAAGCAACTTCTGGCCAGTCATCTGGTACGAACCCTCTAAGCAAAGGCCGAAGGCTCCTACCTTGCATATAGTTGGAAATTGTTATTCCTGCAAAATCAAGGAATGTAGGTGCGAAGTCGACGTTGCAGGCCATGCTCATGCAAACCCCGCCAGCTTGAATTTCATTTGGATAACGAACAAGAAACGGCATCTTAAATGACTCTTCATACATAAATCTTTTATCAAACCATCCATGTTCTCCCAAAAAGAAACCCTGATCTGAAGTGTAGATCACAATGGTATTTTCGGTCAGTTTGTTCTCATCAAGGTAATTTAAAATCCGTCCAACGCTTTCATCAATTGATTCAATCGTGCGCAAGTAGCGCTTAAGGTATCGTTGGTATTTAAAGATACTCAGATCATCTCTAGTTTTAAATGTAAACACCTCACCAGAATCTTTGTCGATTAAACGCAGGCCTGTCACATCTTCTGGGTTTGGAATTTTCCTATGTACACTTTTAGGCATGATTCGTTCACCAACTTCGGAACCACCCTCCGGTTGCACAAGGCCAAGGTCGGCATATTTCAAATCGTCTTTGATTCGCATCCTAGCCTGTGACGCCGCGTTGGCTCGGTTTTTGTAATCGTCATCGAAAGTGTCAGGGACCGTAATGTCCTTCTGGTAAAGTGCTCTGTTTTTTGGGTGTGGTTCCCATTCACGGTGAGGAGCCTTGTGATGACACATTAAGAAGAATGGTTTTGTTTTATCACGGTTTTCCAGCCAATTGAGACTTTTGTCAGTTATTACATCCGTTGCATAACCAGACATTTCAATTTCTACGCCCATCTCTATCATAAGAGGATCAAAATATTCACCCTGACCAGGGAGAACTGACCAATAATCAAACCCAGTAGGTTCGTGATTCTTACCTTCACCTAAGTGCCATTTCCCTACGATTGCAGTCTGATATCCACCAGCCTGTAGGTCCTTTGCAACGTTTGGTAAACGATTGTCTAGATAAGTATCAAGAGTAAATACCTTATTTACATGGTTGTAGGTCCCAGTCATTATCGCAGCTCTGCTCGGTGTGCAAATCGAATTAGTTACATAGCAATGGTCTAGACGCATTCCCTCAAATGCAAGCCGATCTATATTAGGAGTTTGGTTGATACCACCACCGTAACTGCTTATCGCCTTAGCTGCAT
>CAYMJY010000094.1:0-2565 GCA_964391355.1 uncultured Dehalococcoidia bacterium
AATGTTTCCTTTTGGCTTGAATTTATTGTTCTTACTTGGTTGACTCTGCAAATTACCAACTCCCCATTCGCTGTGGGCATAGTAGGCACTCTACGTTTTCTTCCGGAACCCATCCTTGGGTTAATAAGTGGTGCACAAGCCGATCGTTTTCCCAAAAAAAGAATCCTTCAGTTAGCGCAACTTTTGAACCTTATCTCAGTAAGCATGATGCTTATAGCCGCAATAACAGACTCTATAAATATGCCTCTGATATACATGGCATCACTCCTTACGGGTTCTGCATGGGCAATAGATTTTCCCGTCAGGCGTGCCTATATACGTGATTTGGTGCCCGATCATCATGTCCAAAATGCAATGGCACTTGATAGTTCGTCTCTTACATTGAGCTTAATGCTTGGTCGATGGGGAGCCGGAGGAATATTAGCTATTCAAGGGCCTTTGCTTGCGTATTCCGTCTTGATAATTTTGTATTCCTTGGGGTTTTTACAATTATTACGAGTGGCATCACTCAAGCCCATTGCCACAGAAAATCGCACTTCTTTTGTTCGTACTCTCATTCAAGGTTGGCAGCTAGTTTGGGGCACCCCCTTGCTACGTGGCATTTTCCTAATTACATTCACGGTCAATTTCTTCGTTTTCCCTTATTTCTCTTTTGCTCCTGTATTTGCACGTGACGTTTTTGATGTGGGAGAGGGTTGGCTGGGAATCATGAGTGGTATGGACGGGTTCGGTGCTTTAATCGGAACTAGCGTAATCGCTGTAGTAACAATCAAGCGCAGAGGCTTTTTCCATGTATTCGGTGCAGCTTGGTTGAGCTTAGGGGTTTTCTTCTATGCTTTTGCTCCTAATTTTTGGTCGGCCTTACCGCTTCTATTCATTTCAGGAGTTGGAATGTCTCTATTCGCAACAATGCAGAACACGCTGGTTTTGACTACTGTTTCAGCGGAAATGAGAGGTCGTGCGCTTGGTATAATGATGCTCAGTCTAGGCGTACTTTCTCCTGGATTAGTCTGGGTTGGGAGCATGGTGAAAATATTTGGAATCCGCCAAGCTGTCGGCCTTAACGCATTACTCGCTTGCGTACTGGTTATCTTGATCGGAATTGCTATTAGGGACCTCCGGAGATCGTAAATCAAGAAGAGAGTAATTAGCGTGACCCTTCACTCTAAAATCTTTAGACTAGATCAATGAAGAAAAACCCTATAACGACATTCGTAGTGGCGTTTTTGTTGTTTTTCGCCGGCATAACCGCTTGGTTCAGTATTTCTAACTCAGATCATCATTCACAAGAGAAAACTCCACAACAATCTTTTGCAATTGGTACAAAAGAATTTGCACTTGAAAGTGGATCGCAAATTGTAAATAAAATCACTGAGCTAAGCCCCACATCTACGCCTCCACAGCGAGCGCGTTTTGTACCATTGGATGACCCCAAATTTATCAAAGGTGCAGATGCTGATTTATCAATCGATGATCTCGTTCTAGGTTATTCTTCTAAAGGAAGCGCACGAGCTTATCCCGTGTCAATGATGGCCTACCACCATATAGCAAATGACAGGGTCGTATTTGATCCTTTGTTGGTTACTTACTGAATTAAGTGTTCCTCGGGGGTCGGGTTCGATCCCTTGGTAAATGGCGAACGGCTAAACTTCAACGTCATGGGCTTAGACCGCGGTGTGTTAATTATGTCCGATAGAGAAACAAACTCTACTTGGGAACATTTGACCGGCAAAGCCATAAACGGGCCACTCAAAGGCACGCGTTTGCCCATAGTGCCACTGCCACAGCTTTCCTGGGGAGAGTGGAGAACTTTACACCCAAATACTTTAGTACTAGATCCAAATACTACTTTTGCACACCGATATCGGAAAGTTGAAATAGGGCAACCACATCCCAGTGAATCTGTTTTCGGAGATAATCGCCTCGAGCCAAATTCACTGGTAGTCGGAGTTGAAAAGAACAACACATATGCTGGGTACTCTCTGGACGCTATAACGCTTGCTGGAGGGATTGTTAATGTCGAAATAGGAGGACATCCCATTGTTGTAGTCTATGACGAAAATTCCAGCCTCGGCATAGCGTACTCTTCGTACTTTTCAGGCAAGCTATTAAGCTTTAAGAGTGGCATAAGAAATGGATCACTAGTACTAGTGGACTCTACTGACAGCATATGGACAATCGATGGAATGGCTATATCGGGCTTACATGAAGGAAGTCGCTTAAAATTCATTCCTTCATTTGTTACAGAATGGTATGGCTGGTCGGCGTATCATCCGAATACTTTGTTGTTCGATGATTTTTCTGCTCAATAATGGCAAGGTTATCGACTAAAAGCTATGCTTAGAGTGATCGGTAATTGTCAGCACAATCGTGCAAGCAAATGGAGGAGATAACAATTAAAGAATTGAACTTCAAAGATGAAGACGTAATCATGATGGGACCTCCATCAAATTTTAATAATGCCAAAGCTCGTATCAGATGGTACCGACCTTCTATAAGCCGCGATCAGTTAGCTGAGTTGAACCAAAGAAGTGATTTAAAAGGAGCAATTCAAACTTTTGGTTT
>CAYMJY010000095.1:0-2533 GCA_964391355.1 uncultured Dehalococcoidia bacterium
ATGATAGTAAGTGGACAGTGCAAAAGCACATAGCTCCATCAGTATGGGGCCATCGCCCAGTGCAGAGTGCAGGAGCACCTGCTAAAAAAACAGTTCAACAAGAAAAGAAAGTAACCATCGTTACTGGTGGAACCTATGGCATAGGGCGCGCTATCACAAAAGTTCTATCTGAGAGAGGGCATCAGGTCATTGCGTTTGGACTTGATTCAAAGCAAATTGGAAGTTTGGCTGCAGATGGCACTAGCGGAACGCAAGAAGCACTAGATCTATTGGGTTTAGAGGCTGACCTTCTGGAAGCGGACGTTTCTAATCCTGCGGATGTACAAAGAGTTGTAGATTTTGCTCTATCCAAATACGGCAGAATCGACGGGCTGGTCAACAACGCAGCCATTCACCCAAGTGGGAAGCTTTTAGAAACAGATGTCGAGGTTTGGGACAAGGTAATTGACGTTAACTTAAAGGGTGTATACCTGATGACCAAAGCTGCCTTGCCTCACATGATCAAGGGAGGTGGCGGTTCGATTGTGAATGTAGGGTCTGGGTCACAATGGGGACGGTCAGACCTTTTGGCCTATTGTGCTTCTAAAGGAGGGGTTTATGCCTTTAGCATGGCTCTGGCTTACGATTACATTCACGACCATATAAGAGTGAATATGGTGATTCCTGGCGGTGCGCCAGTTACTGGTATGACAGAAGGGCTTCCATACATTACAGAAGCAGGGAAGAATACAGTCTCAGGTCGCAATACTTCACCCGAAGAAATAGCATATGCAGTCTCTTACTTTTTATCCGATGATTCAGTTCAAGTCAGCGGTAGCATTATTGACGTGGGTTGCTTCGATCACCAGGGTGGTCCTGTTAGACCGAAAGTGGCACAACAATCTGCCACTCAGAACGGGTCAAGCTCCAACGGTAATGGAGTCATTCCGCCAGTGGTGGTGAAGACAGGCTAATAATAGCAAGCATTCTCGCTCTGGAGGCATGATGGAATTCAACTTTAAAGCCAGAGCGATGTTGGTTGGTGGTTTGTATTTTTGCTTTGGCGCAATGGAAAGAGCGACTTGGCCAAACCTATTGCCGACGATTGCTTCCGACTTTGGGGTTTCTTCCGCAACCATTGCATGGACCATAATTGCATTCGCATTAGGAATGGCTGGCAGTACATTAACAGCAGGAAGGTTAGGCGATATCCTTGGCCATAGACGCTTGGCTGCATGGGGCTTTGCCATTGAGGGCATGATTCTCGCAGCCATTGCTTTTATGCCAGTCTTATGGCCAATATTCCTGCTTCGTTTTCTCCAAGGTTTTGCTGCTGCTGCTGCGCTAAACAACGTCTCAGCTATAGTTTTTGGAGCATACCCTAGGGAATATCGAGGCCGTGTAATAGGCATCGTTTCCGGTTTAGCTTCTATCGGGCTTCTTCTAGGCCCACTTTACAGCGGCTTCATAGGGCAAAACCTGAATTGGCGTTGGGCAATAATTGGAATTGCTATTTATGTTTTAGCTCAGTCGCTGATAACAATCTTTTTAATTACAAATGACTATCAAACACGCGCTCAAGGCAGTCTCCGTGCACTGAATTGGCCAGGTGCTGCCGGTTTTCTTTTATCAATGGTGGGTTTGATAATTTCAGTTCAATTGCTCAGAAGTTCGTCGCTCAGATGGCTTGGAATATCTCTATTTATCCTTGCTCTTGGTGTGGTTTTTGCTACTATTCGCTCCGAGCGTCTAGCTAAATTACCAGTACTTGGATTAAGCCTTTTCAAGAGCTGGAATTTCTCCTCAGCCAGCGCTTCAATCATATGCTTTAGCATTGCATTTGGGGCCATGAACCTTCTATTTCCGTTTTATTTACAAAATGGTCTCGGTTGGACAATTGCTGCATCTGGAGTGATTTTGGTTGCTCTTAATGTTATTCAACCATTTTGCTCCCCTGTAAGTGGCTATCTTGCAGATCGGATAGGGCCATTGCCTGTTATTTTCTCGGGATGGACGATTGCCATTGTTAGTTTATTTTTATCAACTAGACTCGGAGATTCACCAACTCACCTTCAAGTTATAGTTCCTCTATTAATATTTGGACTTTCTGCAAGTTTATTTATGCCCGCATCTACAAAACTTATTTACGCTGATGTTCCACAAACTGCGCTCGCAAGCGCAGCTGCCATGGCTACTTCTGGTAGATATATCGGCCAGTCATTAGGAGCAGCATTAGGGACTGCACTGCTTATTACGCAAGGCGATGCTAATATCACAAGTTCATTTGCCACCGCTTTGTTAATTACCGCAATTTTGTTAACAGTTAGTATGGTTTTGATGCTCGTCATTAGACCGGTCTCGTTGTTCATTAGACGTAAATTTACTTAATCCATCATTGATCCATTCAATATTGCTTGACTACAGCTATTATCACGTTTAAATTACGCCCATCTATGAACCGATGTGGTTTTCCGGGTCTCTTAGGCTCAGGGTCCCACAAAAAAGGTAATTTGGGGAGGGAAGTCTATGAGACTTAGTCTATTACTTGTAGCTC
>CAYMJY010000096.1:0-2518 GCA_964391355.1 uncultured Dehalococcoidia bacterium
CGCTTTCATTCTAAAACGAAAAAAATGGACATTCTTACAGATAATTTTGAAGGCGAATCGTACTTAGGGCCTAACGATCTTTGCATTACGCAACAAGGTCATATTTACTTTACTGACCCAGCAGGAAGCAGCGCCAATAACCCAATAGGAAATTTGTATAAAATTGAGACTACTGAAGAGGGTCTGCTCAAGAAAGTAGTTTTATTAGACAGTCATTTAGCTTTCCCTAATGGCTTAGCATTTCATCCCAACGGCGAAAGGTTGTACTTAGCAGAGACCGGAACAAACAGACTCCTTAGTTACGCCGTAGATCAAGATGGTTTATTAGAAGACAAGCAGCTTGAAATTCAGTTCCCTTCTGACACGCTAGATGGCATTGCTTTCGATCAATTCTCCAATCTTTGGGTGGCAAGGTGGACTAACGGAACCATAGATATAGTAGATTTGGCTTCAAAGTCCATCTTGAAAAGTTACATACTTGGCGAACGAGTAACCAATTTATGCTGGCTGAATCAAGATCTGTATGTAACAATCGCAGGTGATGGCACAATCGTGCGAATACCGGTATGGGAGTAGAATCAACTAGTTATCATAATTTAGCATGATGACTGTTGCGAGGTTTGGCTCCATTACCGATAATGCATTCCGGTGAAGTTTTGCCAATCCCATGGAGGCTTGCGTTGCATCCTTTTAAGTACATTGCCGCAGAAAATATCGATCAAGTTATAAATTTATTAAATGAATATGGGGAGCGCGCTAAACTTTTAGCTGGTGGCACTGATATTTTAGTCCAAACCCGTACTGGTAGATTTGATCTAGATGCATTGATAGATTTAAAGCACTTGCCTGAAACCACCAATTTAGACTTTGGAGATGAAGGTCTAGTATTAGGTTCAGCAGTTCCTTGCTATCAGATTTATGAAAACCCTGAAATAGCTGCTGCATACCCCGGAATTACTGATGCTGCTTCATTAATTGGTGGAATCCAAATTCAATCACGTGCTAGCTTGGGAGGAAATCTTTGCAACGCCACACCGAGCGCTGATGGTATTTGTCCCCTGATCGTTCATTACGCAAAGGCTAATGTTGTAAGTAAAGACGGCTCAAGGTCGATTCCTGTTGAAGATTTTTGCACCGGGCCTGGGCAGAATATTTTGACCAAAGGTGAGTTTTTGGTCAGCATAGAAGTACCTGCTCCAAGATCAGGTTTTGGGTCTGCCTATGAAAGATTCATCCCAAGGAATGAAATGGACATAGCTGTAGCTGGAGTAGCAAGCTCTGTGCAGCTGAATACCGATGGCTCCATCGAATCTGCAAGAATTGCCCTAGCCGCAGTTGGGCCTATTCCAATACTTGTAGTAGCAGCTAATGAATTTCTGGTTGGTAAGCAGCCAAATGACCAAATTTTTTCTGAAGCCGCCAACCTTGCTGCAGAGGCTGCATCACCGATTGATGATATGCGTGGCGACGTACAATTCCGAAGAAAACTCGTCAATGTACTGACAAAACGAACATTGAGCACCTCACTGAGTCGTGCTCGGAGTATTTTATGACAAATAATGGTTCGGTTAACAAAATTGTGGTTTCTACTACAATCAACAAAGAGAAAATGGAATTGCTGATTTCTCCTCATCAGAGTTTGCTTGAAATGTTACGTGAAGTTGCTGGTCTTACTGGGACTAAAGAAGGTTGCAATGATGGTAACTGTGGAGCTTGCACTGTCAATCTTGATGGGAGAATTGTTGATTCTTGCTTAGTCCTAGGTGCTGAAACTGAAGGATGCACCATTGAGACAATAGAAGGAATTGCACCCGATGGTGAAAATTTACATCCGCTACAGCAAGTTTTCCTTGAAGAAGCCGCACTGCAGTGCGGAATATGTACTCCCGGCTTCTTAGTATCTGCCAAGGCATTGTTAGAAAAAGAGCCTAACCCTGATGAACATAGGATCCGTTTATGGTTAGCTGGTAACCTTTGTCGCTGCACTGGGTATGACAAAATCATAAGAGCTGTTCAAAAGGTTGCTGAAGATAACAATTAAGTTATGCCCACGCTTTTTATTCCTATCGAAATGCGTAAATTTACTCATGGGGATTCTGTCATCCATGTTGAAGGTTTAACGCTTCGCGAGGCTGTTACGGAGTTAGATACTCTATATCCTGGTATTCAAGGTGTTATTTTTTCTGGAACTAGAATGCGCCCGGGGTTAGCTGCAGTTATAGACGGTGAGCAAGTTGTTGAAGGACCTCGAGCAAAATTAAATAGAGACTCCGAAGTTCATTTTTTGAAACCTATATCTGGCGGCTAAGTCTTAATCAGTTGGTGGTACCCCTGCTGGGACTCGAACCCAGGCACATGGTTTAGGAAACCAATGCTCTATCCTCTGAGCTACAGGGGCACGTATTCATTAATTGTGAACCCAGAAGTACGAAAGTATCAAATTGGCTCCCGCGGTAGGACTCGAACCTACGACCAATCGGTTAACAGCCGACCGCTCTACCACTGAGCTACGCGGGAA
>CAYMJY010000097.1:0-2478 GCA_964391355.1 uncultured Dehalococcoidia bacterium
TCAAATTCGAAAAGCAAATGGCTTCCGCCAAAGCTTCGAGACCAAGTACATGGTCCTGTCAAGTCAATTCTATCTGTGGATGTATTCGGTCAACCAGCTGAAATGGATAAATTAAAGGCTATTGCAGACGATAATGATCTATCGTTAATAGAGGATTCTGCGGAGTCAATAGGGTCGTATTACAAGGGACGTGCCGCTGGGAACCTTGGTGATGTAGGCATTTTTGCTTTTTATCCAAACAAGCAAATCACTACTGGTGAAGGTGGAGTAGTAATAACTAATAATGACTCCTGGGCTTCTTTAATTAGATCGCTCAGGAATCAGGGCCGGGATATATCTGATGGTTGGCTTGGCCATAGCAGATTGGGGTACAACTACAGATTAAACGAAATGAGTGCAGCAATTGGTGCAGCTCAAATGAAGCGTATAGATCAAATCCTGTTGAAGCGTTGCCAAGTTGCGGATTGGTATTTTAAGTACCTACAGGGAGTTAATGGAGTAAATACTCCCGAGATTTCAAAAACAACCACCAAGATGAGTTGGTTCGTGTATGTTGTTCGGCTCGATAAAAGCATTAATAGAGATGAAGTGATATCTAAATTAGCAAATAAAGGAATACCTTCCCGTCCTTACTTCCCTTCTATACATTTGATTCCTTTTTATCGAGCAAAATTCGGGTTTAATGTTGGAGATTTCCCAATAGCAGAAGAAATTTCAGCCCAATCATTGGCTTTGCCTTTTCATGCGTCGATGACTGAAGAAGAAGTATCGTATGTATGCGAAATATTTGATCTTATTTTGAGTAATTAACCCTGAAACAACAACGCTAGAACTAGCGATTTGAATTGCTTGATTCTCCCTGATACTTACCTCCATATGGTGTTGAAGTTGGATCTGCAAGTTTCATAAAAACCAGCTGTAGTATTCGAGAATTCTTGGATAGCTTAAATCCATATTGATTGTAGACAACCATCAATGCCTGTGACTGGCCTGAATATCCAGCGTCCCATACTGCATTATGAATCGAAACACCGCTCCTTAGGAGGCTTGAACGAGGTCTAGCTAAGGCCATTATAGAATTTGGTAGAGTAACGGTTTCATTTAACCTGACTAAATAGCACCCTGGCACAAGATGGACGAATCCGTCATCCCCGAAAGGCACTTCCTCAGCGTTTGGCAGTACTCTTTCGTTATTCGTCTCTCCCAATGTTCCAAACGAGTCGAATTTAGCGATTGAGTGCAAAGTAGTATCAAAACCGTTTGGCTGGACTTGGGATTCCAAGTCTAAGAAGTCACTTAACAATGGCGGAATTGTGTTGATAAGTTGTCTTATTTCTTGGTTTGATAAAACGCTCAGGGCGCACCTCTTGCTCAATTTCAGTTATCCTATTGGACAATCTTTGCCGAATCCAAGAGATATGATTTCGGTTTTGCTCGATCCATAGTGCTGCTTTTCGTATCATTACAGTTCGAATTTTGTGATCCTTTATTTTCCTTCATTTAGTTTTCGGAATTCGCAAAACCAAAGCAAAGTGATGGTTCTGGAAAAGTCGATGCAATCTCACTTGACTGGGCTTCCAGAGCGATCCTAGCATGCGCATGGCGCTTTAAAACTAAATATCGGAGGGGATGTCCATGATTGGTTACTGTATGAAATGCCGAGGGGAAGTTGAAATGCATCAAACGAAAACTGTGACCATGAAAAATGGGCGCCCTGCTACTGAAGGTAAATGTCCTTCGTGCGGAACACGCATGTACCGCCTTGGTAAGGAGCGTTAGAAACAAGCTTTTCCAATAAGGGCCCTGAGGGGCCCTTATTGCTTTAACAGGCTTTTTTTATGACTACAATCACCATAAAAAACACCCGTACTATTTTGACGAAACCCGACAATGCTCGTTTGATAACACGAAAACCGAAACCTCAGAACAAGGTAATTCCTCGACTTCAGGTCCTAATAACCATTACATAGGAGTACTTTTTGGACATTTCTTTGCAAGGAATTGATTTCGGGATTTTCAGTTTGAGATTTTATTCTCTGATGATTCTGTTTGGACTTTTTGCAGGGATATTAGTAGGGCAAATACAGGCAAAGCTGTACAAACAAGACCCGAACCATGTGGTCAATATAGCAATGCTCGGAACTGTTTTCGGTATAATTGGAGCAAGGCTTTATCATGTGTTTGACCAGCAAGAGTGGCCACGTTATAGAGAAAACCTAGGTGATATTTTTGCAATTTGGAACGGCGGAATTGGAATTTTTGGTGCTTTTGTCGGTGCAGTATTCGCTCTATGGATTTACACAAAGTTAGAAAGTAAACCTAGGAAGTTTCATCGAGTTCCGTTTTCGCTTCCCATGATTGCTAGACGGCGTCCAGCAATGAGCGCAATTTTATGGTTGGATATAGGTGCTCCCACATTTATGATTGGCCAAGCTATTGGTCGTTGGGGTAATTTTTTCAACCAAGAATTATTTGGGA
>CAYMJY010000098.1:0-2274 GCA_964391355.1 uncultured Dehalococcoidia bacterium
GCATTGGTCTTGTTGCTGACCTGCCAGACGGATCACCAATTCGAGCAGTCCAATCCCCTACTATCACCACTACGGTGTGTCCTAGATCTTGCAACTGACGCAATTTCCTTAGACCAACCACATGTCCTAAGTGCAAATCTGGCGCACTTGGATCAAAACCCATCTTCAGCCTTAGGTGTTCTCCTTTTTCAAGGCGATTTACAAAGTCCCGATGAGGAATAATTTCAGCGACACCACGATTTAGAATTAAATCGAGTTGACTAGGTGATGGTTTTACGGATTTCTTTTTCATTTGCGATCACTAGAGATTGCTAAACGTAAGTTTTCTTTTAATTTGATCGATATCGATCTTCATTTGTGAAATCAATTCTTCTGCCGTTTCGAATTGTTTTTGGTTCCTTATAGTTTCCACAAATTCTATTCGGATATCTAGGCCATACAAATCGTCATCAAAATCAATAATAAAAGCCTCAACAACCCTTGCACCATCTGTTTGGAAGGTTGGTTTCGTACCAACGCTTGCAGCTGCGGGGTAACGTTTGTTTTTAATAAAGACCCATGCGGCAAAAATACCATCTTTTGGTAGAGTTTGAGTTTCGAGAAGAGATAGATTACAAGTCGGAAATCCTAGCTCTTTCCCACCTCTTCCTTCGCCTCTAACCACGGTTCCCTTTATGCTGAAATGCCTTCCTAACATAGAAGAAACAGTAGGAAAATCGCCTAACCCTAATGCTTGGCGGATGATGGAACTGCTTACAATAGTTGTACCTACCAAATGAGGCTCTACTACTTTCACAGTAAAACCAAGCTCCTCTCCCATCTTTTTCAAAACTGAGGCGGTTCCTCTGCGCTTGTTGCCTAGTGCGAAATTTGGACCAATTACAAGGTGCTTTAGATCCAATTCTTTCTTTAAGAGAACAATGAAATCTTCAGCGGTCAGATTGGAAACGTCCCTTGTAAATTGAATCGGGATGACATACTCAGCCCCTGCCTCATTCAAAAAACTAATGCGATCTTCTAAAGAGGTAAGTTCTTTGATTTGGTTTTCGGGTTTTAAGATTAGTAGAGGATGGTTTGCAAATGTTAAGGCAACAGGAGTGACACCTAATTCCTTTGCATCAAAATTTAAGGTTTTTACTATAGAGACATGCCCCAAATGAACTCCATCAAAAACGCCTAAGGTCAGTGCTGTAGGGCCAACTGGTCTAGCATTGCGAATTTCTTCGCTTAGAGTATTCATTAATCGCCTAAAGCCCAAAAGTTCAGATTATGCGCCCTAATTATTGTCTCTTGGATTATTTGTGATTCCATTTGGAACTAAGGTTTGGAGGAACCCAATGTTGAAAAGGATTCTGTTAGTAAGGTTTGAGTTTCGTCCCACCCTATGCACGCATCAGTAATTGAAACTCCGTAATCTAATGAAGACGGATTGTCCTCTAATGTTTGTTTGCCTGGGAACAAATGACTTTCAATCATTAGCCCTGCGATATCACGATTACCCTTAACTCTTTGGCTTACAACGTCACGTAATGCAATGGATTGCCGTGTATGGTCCTTATCGGAGTTCGCATGGCTGCAATCGACCATTAATTGTGGAGGCAAGCCTGCTTTTCTGAGCTGTTCTTGTAAAGTTTTAACTTTCTTTGCTTCGTAGTTAGCACCTTTTGTACCGCCTCGTAGCACAAGGTGGCCATAAGGGTTGCCGCCGGTTTCAACAATGCAGGTTCTGCCTTGGGAATCAATACCTAAAAAGCCATGAGATGACCTAGCAGAAAGCATGGCATCCATGGCTATTTGAGAATTACCGTCAGTACCGTTTTTGAAACCAACGGGCATGCTTAAACCACTAGCTAATTGACGGTGAGTTTGACTTTCCGTTGTTCTAGCTCCTATCGCGACCCATGAAACTAGATCAGCCAAATATTGCGGTACAATTGGATCTAGAAACTCAGTTGCTGCGGGGAGCCCTAGTTCTGCCATATAGAGAAGCAATCTGCGGGCTGTAGTCAGACCAGTGTCCATATCAAAAGAGCCATTCAGGTGGGGGTCGTAAACAAGACCTTTCCAGCCAACAATGGTTCTCGGTTTTTCAAAGTAGACACGCATGACTACTAAAATTTTTTCTGATAGTTGCGTAGCCAAATTCGATAAGCGTTCGGAATATTCCTTGGCTGCTTGTTCATCATGTATGGAACACGGGCCTACTATTACTAAAAGGCGATCATCAGCTCCTGAAAGAATATTCTTAATATCCTCACGGCCTTTCGTGATCGT
>CAYMJY010000099.1:0-2028 GCA_964391355.1 uncultured Dehalococcoidia bacterium
TCTTCGTGCAATAGCAATACTTTTCTAGAACCGATATGAAAGAGCGGGAATCTCTATTAAATAAATTTTGAACCGGAACGGAAAGTACGCTTAAAGCAATGAGCTACTCACCTAATTCTTTAGCCCGGATATAATCTTGTTGAGATAAAGCTTCATTGCCTATGGCTTTGTATGCATCTCCTCGATACTGATAAATCAAATGGTCCATGGGCCTAAAGGTTAGAGCTTGAGTGTAGGCTTTAATGGCTTCTTCATGTAATCCTAAGTTCTCATAGGTGATACCTGTATTGAAAAACGAAGTGCCGTCCTTAGGGTCAATATCTACGAAGCCAACGTCAAATGTACCCTCATGAACCGAATCGTCAAGATTCGTTAGCCTTGCCAAGTCAGATCCATCCATATTCATCGAGTATATTTTTGGCTTTTCAGTTCTGGCTTTGTCATAGGAACCAAAATAAATCCTGTCTGTTTTAACTCCTCTGACATATATTGGTTCACCTAAGCGTGGGTGGAAATCTGCTCTGTCATCGTTGGTTAATTGCGTCTTATTTCCACCATACCGATCTATAGTGAAAATTTCGTATTGTGATGCATCGTGCTCATCAGTGCCGTCAGGGTCAGCTTGGTAAATTAAACTAAGACCTGATTCAAACCATGTGGGTTGTCTGTTTCGATTACCATCTTCCGTCAAGTTATGAACTACATTAGGTAAATAAAGTGGATGTAGGTAGATTTCGTTATCGGTAGCCGATACAACAGAAATTATCCCGCCGCCAGGAGAGGGTGACGGCGATACCAAATTGTGATCGGCAATCGACAAAATCTCTTCCTGGTTTGAACCATCACTGTTCATCATATAAATAGAGTGCTTCCCGCTTCTGTTCGATGAGAAGATAATTTTATTATCTCCGTACCAAGAGGCATCAATATCATTTGCATCGTTATCACTCAAATTTGTTTGATCCGTACCGAACGAACCCATGACATATATCTCAGGGTTTCCATCCCTCAATGAGGTAAACAAAATTTTCTCCCCATTAGGAGAAAATTGAGGTTCGTAATCATGTGTAACATTGTCAGTCAAATTGAAAAAAATGCTTGCCCCAGTGCCTTTAATCAGTTGATAGAAATATATTTCTGCATCACCATCAATGGCAGACGTAAGCGCTAGTGGGCTGAAAAACTGAGCCGCCCTGTACCTAGGTGTTGGAGTCGGACTAGGACTTGGCGTAGGTGTAGGCAAAGGAGTAGGCGTAGGAGTTGGCGTGGCAGTGGGTCGAGGCGTGGGAGTGGGTTTAGGTGTAGGAGTGGGTTCTGGAGTTGGAATTCCAGCAGCCTCTAACGAACCTTGTACTTTCGCCACTACTGTAGCTTCTATGTCTACCGCTTCCGGAGAAGCTTCGTCACATCCAGTGATTATTGTTATTAATATTAGCAATAGCAATATTCTTGCCATGGGCATAATTAAATTCACGTAACCTCCACCTAAATTCCAAAAATAATTTGTTTGCTACGGAAGTATCTTCAATTGCTCTGAAATTGGCAGAAGCAAAAAATCCTCAAATTTTGAGATCAAGTTCGAATGGTGCCGAAGGTCAGAGTCGAACTGACACGTCCTTGCGGACAACGGTTTTTGAGACCGCCGCGTCTACCATTCCGCCACTTCGGCATAAATAGATTTTAAACTGATGGCGCGATTTAAGCACCTAAACCACAGAACGTACATTATCTTTTGAATCGTGCTTTATCTACCTTCGTAGTTTATTGTATATAAACTTATTAGTTGTCGCCAAAATTAGAATTGCATGGAGGGAATAGTGAGCATTTCATTAGAACAAGCACAGACTGCTATAGCAGCCAGTATAAAAAAATCCAATGAATTAGGCGTGAAAGTTGCAATTGCAGTCCTTGATGACAGGGCGCAAATTGTAGCCATAGCTCGTATGGATGATGCGAATTTTCAATTCTTGCCCGAAGCAGCCCAAGGAAAAGCTATGGCCACCGTACTTTGGAACGGTGCTACTAGCG
>CAYMJY010000100.1:0-2025 GCA_964391355.1 uncultured Dehalococcoidia bacterium
CTGGCGTGAGCATTGGCGTAGTACTCATAGCTCTAATCCTCCGTTGTTTGGCGACCCAACGATTATACCTCTAATCAAATAGCAGGACAAAACAAAATTCTAGGGCCTATCTTAACACTGTGACTGCGACCTTTGGATTGGCTAATTGCCAGATTGTTGTAGCCGCTAATACCGTTTGAATTGCGTCTTCCACACCGCTCCAAATATCTCGTTGCGTACAGCTACCAGATAGTACGCAATCATCAGCGTCTAGAATACAGTCAAGAGGCGGCGTTCTTCCCTCAAGTGCTGCAAGTACATCGCTTAGTGTAATGTCCGCTGACCGCTTAGCTAGCAGATGGCCCCCTCTAGGTCCTCGTCGGCTTTTGATAAAACCAAACTTGTTCAAATTCGTAAGTACTTGATCCAGATATGGCTCAGGTATGTGCTGCCTTTTGGCTATTTCGGCTGTCCGAATCGGACGTTCAGAACCTTGTTGGGCTAAATCGACCAACGCTCTGACACCATAGTCAACTTTCATTGGTACTCGCACTGGTCATCTCCTACTATTAAGGCGCAATCGTAGCATTCCAGTTCTAATAAAACAACAAAGTCAGTCGACAATACTTTTTTGGGCTTGGGTGTATTGCTTTGCTCTGCTATCATAATGGCAGATGTTGATGGAATTCAGGTGTATTTATGACGACTCAAGTGCAAATCTCTTTGGAAGCTCAGGACCGGGCTCACTTTGGACATCAAAATAGGGCTCTCAGAAGAGACGGCTTTACTCCGTTGCACGTCTACGGCCTTGGAGACGAATCTTTGTCTCTTCAAGCTCCCGCTCATGACGTAGCCTTAACCATCTCGAAAGTTGGTCGAACTACACCGCTAACCCTCACAGTTAAGGGTGCTGAAATTTTTGTTATGGTAAAAGAGATCCAGCGGCATCCAGTTACTGATGCGCTATTGCACGTCGATTTATTACGTATTTCCCGAACGGAAAAATTGCGTGTCCAAGTGCCTGTGCAACTGTTGGGTGAAGCACCTGCTGCACGTGCTGATGGCATGGACCTTTCTCATGATTTACATGAGGTTGAAGTTGAAGCTTTACCATTAGACATGCCCAGCGTTATAACGATTGATATTTCAGACATGCGGAATCCTGATTCCATGATTCAGCTAAAGGACTTGGCGTTGCCTTCAGGTGTAACTACGACTGGGTCTTCGGATACCGTTCTTGTGAGAGTTATAGCAAGGCGGGGAACTTCACTTGCAGCAGAAGAAATAGAAGTTAGCAGTGAATCAGACCCAATTTCTGATGAGTCAATGAGTGAAACCTCAGATTCGCCATCTACTCAAGATGATGAAGCTTCGGGTACGGAGGAAGAGTAATAACTAAGAAGGGAGGGTAGCTCCTATAAAGTCCGGTTGACCGCGAACAAATTCTTCCGCAGTTACTTCTGTTTTCCCTTCGAGTTTTATTTTTTCGATTCTTAAAAGACTTTCCCCTGTTGCTATGCAAATGCCTTGGGTTGTTTTTAAGACAGTTCCCGGGGTTGATCTTAGTCCGGTCTCTAATGAAACTTCTAAAATGTCTATTTTAGAACCTCGCCAATAGGTGTAAGTTCCTGGCCAAGGAGTAAACGCTCTGACTTCTCGTTCTATTAATTGTGCGGATTTGAGCCAGTCTACTCTCCCAACATCCTTTTTTAACCGCCTTAGTGGTTTTGCTCCTAGACCTTGTGGTTTTGCATATATTTTCCCACCGATAAACTGCGGCCCAATTTTCTGAAGTAGGTTTGCACCTTCTCTAAACAGTTTGTCTGATAGTTGTGGGGTCGTCTCGCTACCATTAAGCAGAAATTCAGTCTGCGCGATAATGGGCCCGGTGTCCAACCCTTCATCCATTAACATCAGGCTTACTCCTGTTTTTTTATCGCCTGCTAGTATGGTTGCTTGTACAGGTATAGACCCCCTATAAAGAGGCAGTATTGAGGGGTGCACATTGATTGCTCCAAATTTCGCCAATTCTAGGAATTCTAGGGG
>CAYMJY010000101.1:0-1709 GCA_964391355.1 uncultured Dehalococcoidia bacterium
TAATTATAATTGGGATGTTAACAAGCACATTTCTTTGGGCTGATCTTAACAACAGATTCGTATGGGTTGCGCTCGCAACGTGTATCGGATTTGGAATTATTGGTTGGTTTGATGATTGGAGAAAGCTAGCAAGAAACGATCCCCGTGGCATTGGTGCTCGCAATAAGTTTTTTTGGCAGTCTCTAATAGGGCTTGGCGCTGGCGTTATCCTTTTTCTTACCGCACAGGGAGTAGTCGAAACTCAGTTGATTGTTCCTCTTTTCAAGGAAGTTGCACTTAATATTGGTTTTGGGTTTGTGATACTGACATGGTTTGTAGTTGTTGGGTTTAGCAATGCTGTGAATCTAACAGATGGACTGGACGGTTTAGCTATCATGCCTAGTGTGTTGGTAGCAGGAGGCCTTGGAGTATTTGCTTATCTTACTGGCCATTCTATTTTTTCTGAGTATCTTGGCATTCCTTATGTGCCAGGAGCTGGCGAAGTTCTCGTTTTTTGTGCAGCTTTAGCTGGCGCGGGGCTAGGATTTCTCTGGTTTAATACTTATCCAGCCCAGGTTTTTATGGGGGATATTGGCGCATTGGCTATTGGTGCATCTCTTGGAATAGTAGCAGTCATCGTAAGGCAAGAAATCGTATTACTCGTGATGGGCGGGCTGTTTGTTATAGAAACTATTTCAGTTGTCTTGCAGGTTCTTTCTTTTAAGTTTCTAGGCCGAAGGATTTTTAGAATGGCTCCTTTGCACCATCATTTTGAACTAAAAGGTTGGCCAGAACCGCGTGTAATTGTGAGATTTTGGATAATTAGTTTGATTCTTGTACTCATCGGTCTTGCTACTTTGAAAGTCAGGTAAGTACGAAATCATGCTTTATTCAAATACCGCAATCACTCGACAACTAAATTGGAGTAAGGCATATGTTGTTGGTCTAGGTGCAACTGGTTTTTCATGCGCATGCTACTTAGATAACCTAGGCATTGAGGTATTTGTTTTTGATACAAGAAAGAATCCACCATTTGCTGATCGTCTCTCAGATGAAAAACCAAATATAAAAAAAATCTTCGGATTATTTGAGAAAGAATGCTTTGTCGATACTGAAGTACTAGTTGTAAGCCCCGGCGTATCGCTGTCAGAACCTGCTATTCAAAATGCCCGTGAAGCTGGTGTAGAGGTCATAGGCGATATTGAACTGTTCTGCCGCGTTGCTCGCCGCCCAGTAATAGGAATTACTGGTTCAAATGGTAAAAGCACCGTTACAACATTAACAGAAACATTATTGGTTGCTGCGAATGTATCAGTTCTTACTGGAGGCAACATCGGCAGGCCAGCATTAGACTTGTTGACTGAAGACGAGCCTGATTATTATCTCTTGGAGCTTTCAAGCTTCCAGCTTGAATCTGTTTCGACAATGGCTCTTGAAGTTGGGGTGATCCTCAACGTTTCTCCAGATCATATGGATCGTTATGAAAATTTTGAATCATACTTAAGCGCCAAAACTAGCATTTCAAAGGGGGCTACCACTCTTATAGTTAATCGTGATGATCCTGCTTTGTCAAACCTGATCAATGAAGTCAAGGTCCCTAACCTGCTAACATTTGGATTTACTAACCCATTATCAGATATGGAGCTGGGAGTATTGCAGCATGATTCCACCGACTGGCTAGTCTGGGGAAGCGATTATTTATTGCCAGCGAAGGAACTCAAGATTGAGGG